>JAZKGO010000121.1:7592-12904 GCA_040385875.1 Bacteroidota bacterium | reverse complement strand
AATAGTGCAAGGCAAGGTCACGATAACTATTTTTGAATATTGGTGCAGGAACTTTCGAATTAGTTTGCTTTATACTATTGATATTCAGTATATTAAGTTTAACAATGCTTTCCTTAAAATTCGCTAAAAGTGGTAATCCATTTTTGTAAAAAAGAAGCTTACTCTTTCTTTTGTTCAAGATTGGCTTGAAACCATCCGGTACTTTTATTTCCCAATTATTTGCATTTTCTATACTCTTTCCATTTTCATCAATCAAATGTATCTGAACATTTCTGCAGTTGATTAAGCCTTCAGTTTCGTAAATGGCATTGATAATATCAGATAAATTTATAGTTGTATTTTGGAAAGAGTTGGGTCCCATCTCTTGCTCTAAAATGAAGCCGTGACTCAATAACGGCCCCTCTAAAATATCCTCAATAGGCATTCCCTTTTCGACCAACTCTTTGAAAGTATAAAATGGGATGGTTGGAGATAAATACTCTTCAATTTTCTTGAAAATTATCGCCTCTTCAGTTTCGAGATCAGCTTTGCTTTCAACATCGATATCAGCACAAATTCGAAATTCTATACTTGGAATAGCACCGATTTGAGGAAGAAAGTCTTCGCACAGATTTCTATTGGCATTTACGATTGTCTGGATTTGTGAATAGGCTTCTGACAATGCTTGTATTTTTGAAAAGCAAGTATTGAAGAATACAAAACTATTTTTTGTTAGAATATTCTTTAAATCTTTACCAGAAATCCCTTTTTTTGATTGAAGATAGGGTTGAAAAAGAACTTCTTTCAAAGTAAAAATGGTGGTAGCATCAATGATAATTTCTAAGTCATAGTACCACTCCGAGAGCACCCTTTCATCCAATTTGCCATCACTGTTATTGAACTTATTTTTGGGAGAATTAAGGATATTTATTGTAATTGCATTTGGTGAAATAGTATAGGTGTCTGCAATTTTTTTTAGTACTAACTTGTTATTAATCAGCTCATTCCAATTTTTAATGTCATAATAGATATCCCCAAAAAAATCTTTTTCATAAATGCCTTCAAAGGTTTCACCACTGTCAATATTTCCTAAAATAGGCTGAGTTTCAAACTCAATATTGATGGCATAAAGTCCTTTCACAAATACCTTGCAGTTCTCTAAAATTTCTGTTTTTTCTGCTTGACTAATTGGAAGGTCTTTTACCTGCTGTTTAAAGATTAAAACTCCCTCTTTTTTGTAAAAATAAGTGGGTTCATAGTCTAATTGAATGGCCTCATTGTCAGTTAATAATGGTGTAATCCAGGCATTTTTTATTAAGTTTAAGTCGATTAAAATTTTACGAAAATCATTGATTGTCACCGCATGATTGGGTAAAATTTCATTCGCATAATAAAATGATTTTGGGGGTAAATTCCCTTTCTCGTCCACCAGCAAATCAGCCATTGGAAAGTTCATTCGAAAGCCTACATCCGCAAGGCCATAGCAAATGGCTTCCATTATGGTAATACCTGGGTCATGCACATTAAAATCTGTCCAGTTGCCAGTCGCAGAACGCTCCAAATAGGCAATAGCCTTTTCCCTAAGCAGGGTGAAGTTTTCCAACGTGCTTGGTAATATGGTTTCGTCTATATTTTCGTTGTTAACTATCATATTCACAAACTGTTACAGTATGTTCTATTGCCGAGGTTAAAAAATGGATTTCACTACTTGCCACCATTTCGTCAAATACTTCCACTTCGTTTTTTAGGATTTTCAATGATTTAACATGATGCACATAAGCCAATTCATCTATAAAATCGACTAAGGTGGCTGCATACATTTTGTTGGCTAAATTTCCCGTTTGGCTCCCTTCAAAGGCCCATGGCGAAAAGAATTTCTTTAAGTCTTCGTTTAGTTTCTCACGATAAAAAGGTAAGTCTAGAATGTCTTTGTTAAGCATCACTTCAACCTCTATTTTTATTTCATCCCATTGACTATTAACTACTTGTAATTGATTGAAGGCGGAAGTTTTTGATAATAAATATTCCTTTACTTCCAAGAGTTTTGAAAGTGGAATAGCCGGCTGAAAATTAGCCGTTTGATTATTCACCACAAAATGTGGAATCAGTAAAACTATGCAATGGGTTGGTTTGGCCAAAATATGATTTTCAACGGAATCAAAGTAGGCATGGTTGAGTGCCTTTACCTTATAGATATTTGAAAATTTTTCAAGCACTAAATTTTCATAATCCCATTGATTGATTGCCCTACTTTTATGCCGTAGTCGCTGACTTACTCTCCAAAAATAATGCTTATCTGGCTCAATTTCCCTTCCATTTTGTGAGGGTGTATTTTGTGTAACGGCTTTAATATTGGCTGTTTTTGGATAGATGTTCTCAATTGTAGCAGGTGCCACAGATTTTTTGGCCTCTTGATTTTGATCATTGAAAAGTCTAGAAATTGCGAGACCGTTGTTTTTAACTGAAATGATGTTAGCCACCACATCGTAATTGGTATTGCAGCGGGCTATTAACCAATAAGTATCTTTTCCATAAAAAATACTGTCATTGACTGTGGCAATATCTGGAAGACTCAATTGAACAATACCAGTTTGTAAAAAATTATGGGTACTATCAAATATTTTTGAATTTTCAATTGCCAAAAAATTATTTTCAGAGACAAAGAACCATGATATTTTGGCTTCACGCTCACTTTGCTCAGCAGTTTCATTGGCTATTTCAAATAGTAGACTGATACTCTGGCCTGGGATAATGTTGGTAAGTCCAATACATAAATCGGCATCAAAGTCATTGAAACCAAGAATTGAATAATCAGGTAAAAAAGTTAGCCCTGAATTTTTATGAACTTTCAGCTCTCCAAATGGGTATAGGTGGGCTGTTTGGTTATTATAATGCAGCCTTAAAAATCGCATTCTTAGATTTTTGTGGCGCTCATGCAATCGTATTTTTTGTTTGTTTTTATTGGTAAAAGGGATTCGAAGTGAGCGAATAAATTGAAAAGAGTTATAATATATTTCTTTGAAAAGGATCGTTTTTGTATTCTCTTTTTCGTAGACAAGTTCTTCTAAATCAGCCGATAACTCTATATTTTTAATAGTAAGTACCCTCGGTAAAGTGCTTTCAATTGTACTTGTTCTGTTGTTGGATTTTTTAGTGGAAGTGACTTTATAAGTAAGGTCACTGGCAATTTTGATTCTCAAACCAACAGGCTGATTTACATTGATATCATTGAGCAAAGACTGATCCGTATCACCTGGGATTATGACCACTTTTGAATTTACACTTGCTCCTATGGATTTTTCTTTGAGCTTTTCAGCCCAATTGATTTGAATATCAATATCTTCTGCAAATCTTATGAATGGATGGTGAATACGAAACGACGAGCCAGCTAATGATTGGCTACCAAAAGCAGCAAAGCTTGTTTGCCCATCAATTGTGCCGGCTGTCGTTTCGATTTTAATGGGTGCAAAACCCTTTTGATTCATTTTTACTTTAATTTTCCCAACTTGCTCGCTTAATAAATACTTATACAAAATTTCGAATACCTCGTCTTCTTGCTCGTTTTTACTGGGTGATACCAATTTTAGTCTCGCATTGATACCTTCTTTTAAGTTTTTTAAATCTTTTTCAAGTTTTGCACTTATCTTCAGAATGTAGTCATCAACTACTACATTGGTTATGGTTAAAATTTCTTCGGTCTCATCTTTCAAAAGTAATGAAATTGAAAACTTATCTGTCAAATCATCGGCTTCTGGTACGTTATGGTCAAAGGTAAATTCAAAATCAATTAAGGTTCCCTTTTTCTCGACTCCTAACAATAGCTTCGATTCAATTGCGATTCCTGTATGGCTTTGACTGATGTCGTTAAAAGGCAGCCAAGCATCATTGACTTGCCACTCGGTACTTGAAGCCTCATCAGTGGCGGTAATGGCCATCAATTCACCATTTTTTTGAAGCCTCACAGTTGATTTTAATTGGGCTATTTTCCCAGCGTTCAGTACCAATTGTTGGCTAGATTGATAGTAAACTGGCTGATTATCAGCATTTTTACCTGCCTTGAATAAGCTATTTTTTTCAATTAGGAAGCTGTTTATGTTTTTCGCTAATTCAATATTTACGAAAGCTGTATCAGGCAAAACCACTTGCTTTTTGAGCTGCAATATTTCACTATAAATAAAACTGGTATGGCTATGTATCAGCTGATTGTAACGAGCATCATAGAGCATTTTCAGCTTACAAAATGCCACCAAAAGCGCAATATGTGGCTGATTTGTATCGGTTTTATCTGTAAACTCAGTCAGTTTTGACTTGGCCCAATAACTGAATGTTTGATGAATTTGTAAAAGATTTTTGAAAATTGAATAGGCATATTCATTGGCTGCTTTTATTTTGTCAAATTTGTTGGCATATATATTAAGTACTTGATTACCAGCTATTAAACTTGGGTTGTAATAGTTATTTAAGTCTGCAACAAAAGCAGATTCAATTTCTGGAAATTTAATTTCATTCAAATTTTCAGCCGACTTTCTATTGGCAACTTTTATCAAAACCGTTCCATCAAATAGGCATTCATTTGTCAAAGCACCAAATTGAATAAATAATTTACTGATTGGATCCGATTTAAGTATAGACTGCACTTGATCCTGATTTTCGTCCTGAACCGACTCACTTATAATTTTATAAAACCAAAATAAGTATTGCAATATTTGCAACTTTTGATAGCCTAATATTTCATACTCAGCCTGGCTTAGTTCAACATCGCTGTTAAAGTGATTGCTTTGGGGTAGATTTATAAAAAAATGATGTAGCTCCTCACTTGTAGTGCTGAGAAATTTGGAAAATTGAAATAGGTTGGATTTACTCAATAAATCGTACCACCGATTAGTATTGGTACCTAAGTTATTGTAAAAATAAATATCTTTTGAAAACTCAAGTTGCTGTTTGAAATAGTCTTTTAGTTCATTTTCCTGAAGAGCAAAAGTATCATCTAGCAACATTTTATTGCTCAGCGCTACCGATCCTTCAGATAAGGGGTAATTTTGAATATTTGAAATCAGTTTACTCATTGATTATCAATTGTTTAAATAGAATGGAAACACAAAATTGAATCGATGTTTGGTTTCCAAAACCATGTATTCCAAATGCATGAGATAGCGGCCCTCAAGTGAATCATCTGCCGAAAAATCGATAGCAATTGGTTTGATTCTGGCTTCATATAATGTGATGCTACGTACCAAAACCATTCGCATATAGCTTTTAAAATGCTCATTTATACTTTCAAAAATCATCGATTTCATTGCCGAACCATAGTTGGGTTGCATAACTCTTTCGCC
>JAZKGO010000121.1:0-7492 GCA_040385875.1 Bacteroidota bacterium | reverse complement strand
AATACCGTAGTACTTCCAATGGCAAACGGCATTGGAATATTTCCGGATACTGGTGTGCTTATATCACCCACAATAGCTGCGGGCATTCCTCCAATCAATACGGTTGGGGCACCTGCACCAGTAATCATTCCATCTGCTGTTGAATCTGTAATTCTTGCCGCTGCTGCCATTGATTAATTTTTGTTTTACGATTTCCTGTTTTTGGTTTACTAATCGGAAATTGCCAATTAATTTTAGTTCACTTGAACCATCGAACCTTTTATTTTTGCAATCCCTGAGGCTGATAATTCAATATTTACGCCCTCAATTTTTATATTTGCATTGGCCTTAATGTTAATATCTTTACTCCCTGTCATATTTATTTCAGAATCATTCATCACTATTTTATTCGTGTTTTCATCTTCTATAGTGATTGACTTTTCCTCTTCAGAAATCAAAATTTTATTACCGCTTGCTGTCGAAATCTCATGCGTACCTTTTTCATCGTTCCAAGCCCATTTCATTCCCTTTCTGGTGATAAATACCTTTTCTTGATTATCGTCTTTAGCTTGAGTATGTGGTGGTTTGGCAGGGGAAAAAACTGACCCAATTATTACAGGAACATCAAAATCGTTACCCATAAATGTTACCAATACCTCATCCCCAACTTCTGGTAAAATAAAAAAACCATATTTATCACCAGCATAAAAGGTTGATATTCTGGCCCATAGCATTTCCTGAGCATGATTCCAATTGGCAATTTTTACTTGAATTCTGTTTAAATTGTCAGGGTCATCTTGTAGTTGTGTAACAATGCCTGTCAAAAGTGTGGGGTTTAAATTTTCGGTTTTTAATCCAAATCGACTTTTGAAACTCTGATGGTTAAGCCCAAATTGTAGATAAGTACTAAAACCCCCTTCACTATAATCATGAGTGATGGCAGTGATAATAAATTTGCCATCCACCAAATCATTGAAGCCCGAAATATCCAATGTACCACCCACCTTAGCGATCAAATTGGCTTTGATATGTACCAATCCACTAAGCTTTGAAAGCGATTTTAATTCCGTTTTGGCTTTCAATAAGTCATTGACTTCCAGATCATTAAAGGTTCGATAGTTGTTTTCAGCCACTTTGCCTTTAATTGGAACGGCGGGTGGTGAAGGAAGAATTGGATCTTCTTTCACCGATTCAGATTTCAATGAGGTCAAATTGAAACTGATAATCTCATTTTCAATTTGCAGAAGTCTGTCATCTTGCTCCATCTCAATTTCAAAAATATTGTCCCCATATTTTACGGGAATTATGGCAGTCGGGTCAAGCGCTTGTTTGGGTTTATCAATCAATACTTTATCTTTTTCGGTAAAAACAAAACAGCCGTTGGCCTCAGCTCTTAAGTTGATAAAATCCCAATCTGAAATCTCATTCTTAACCAATTGGCTATGTTTTACCATAAATTCAGTAGTTAAGTTGGTAGCTTCCAGGCTACACCCATTGGTTTGTACTATACTTTCTATTACCTCTTTGTCCGATTGCTTTGCAAAAACCTCCGATTTAATATTGATTGCCAAATTGATTGCTTTCGTTTTTGCCATAATTTGCAATCTTGTACCATTTTTTGAGTTTTTGTATTTGTGTTTTACAATCGTACCCTCAAAAATATCTATTTCATCAAAATCTAATTTAGCCTTAATACTCAATTTATTTCCTGCAAAAGGCATTCCTAATGGATTGATTGTTAGAGGATTGCCAAATCCAACTTCCTGTTTCAGGCTTATTTGTGCCGATGATATATACTGATAACCTTGTTTGATTTGAACTGAAATTAACTGAAAATCTGAAGGCAAAGGCATTCCATTTACCGACAAATTGCAAGCATATTTGCTGTAATCTATTCCCAAAAGGCTATCGGTAATTGTCATTATTTTATGGTTACGGTTTGTCTTAAACTATTTAAATTTTCGTCTTTAGCCATTTGAACGGCTTGAACTACATTGTTTGTAACGGTAAAGGCGGTGCTCAGAAAACTTGCTACATTTGAAATCGTATCCACAGTACCTTCTGAAATACCCAATTTGTCTAAAATATCTAATTTGGGTTTTGGTATTACTTCCGTGAAAGTGGCTGATATTGTGGCTCTTAGCGGTGAGCCAAATTGATCAAAAAGAGTATAATTGACTGACCAACTTTCAATTTCGCATGAGAAAGTAAAGGTGCCCCAGAGCAATAGAAGTTTGGGTAAAACAAGATGTTTTTTATTGTCGGGGCTAACTAAAAATGGATCAGATTTTTCAGGTAGTACTACTTTTTCAAATTTTTTGGTCTCCAAACCAACCGACCGAATGTCGCCATTGGCACCTGTACCATCAATTAGAAAGTCAAATGACATTTTTTTAAGACTGATGGCATTCACTGGCGTGTTTTGAGAATCAGATCCTGAAGCTTCTTTATCATCTTTATTGAAATTATATTCAATTTTGTAACTCGAAGGGTTAAACATCGCCAAGAAAATCCTAGGTTTTAAAAGATCCATTGGATTTTCAAAACTTTTAAAGGATAGCACAGTCATTTTTAATAAGGCCATTTTTTTAATTTTTGATTTTGGATTTTCAAAT
Organism: Bacteroidota bacterium; assembly: GCA_040385875.1. Classification (GTDB taxonomy): domain Bacteria; phylum Bacteroidota; class Bacteroidia; order Cytophagales; family Spirosomataceae; genus JANMZR01. The sequence goes on along the minus strand of JAZKGO010000121.1, from coordinate 4,898 downwards.
TCCTACACATAAATTGCAACGGAAATTTACCTTTCTTTTTTTTCCTCCAATATCTCAAATACCCGTTCAACCGCTTGTTTTACAATTTCTTCCATATTGGCGGCGCCGTCGTTTTTGCCTGATGTTTTGTCTGAATTTTTCAGCGCTTCAACATTGGTTTTGATCACAATTTCATTGATAATTACTGGCATTGCTATTCAATTAAGTGTTGATAATTTTGAAATACTGATAATATAGCTCAACCGATTCAATTACGATGGCACTCGATTCGGCATTGAAATTAGAAATACTCCATTTTACAGGATAAGCATTTTGAAATCGGTAGGCTATTAGAGGCTCTTTTTTTTCATTTAACAAAGCCACAATGATGCTGGCTGGTTTAATAGATAGATTTTCAATCGCATCTCTAATCCATTCAATTACAGGCGATTGGATAACTAAACCACGCTTCAAAACTAAGGGTGTATAGGTAGCCCTGGTAGGTAGTTTTTGGGTAAAACGATTTTCACCGCCCTCAACAATATCCTCCGTTTGGAGTTCCATTCCAATCCCAGCGACATCCTGAAATGCAATGTCAATTGGCGAATCAGAAATCTCAAAACTCACCCAAAATGAAAAACCTACTGGTGGGTATTTTACCATTTTCTCCTATTTTTCTAATTAAGCTACCGCCTCAATTGTAAGGCCTTCATGTGCAATTTCAATCGTTTCTACAGCTACTTCATTGGCATCACTTTTCAAATCTGGAGCCGTTACTTTTGTTGGAAATGCATTTTTCACTTTCCATACATAGACAGGCTCATGGTTTTCATTCAAAAGTGAAATGGACACATCTCTCCGTTCTATCTTGCTCAAGCTCACTGTATTAAGCCAATTGAAAAATTCATTATCTCCATTGAACATACCCCTTTTAAGAGTAATGTTACCGTATTTCTGGAGCCCTGGCATTTTTATCTTATGGTATTCGGGGCTACTACCATCACGATATTCAATGATTTCATTTTCGATATTTAGCCCTGTAACTTCTGTGAATCCTATTTTTGAACCGCCCCATTCTACTCTAAAATGGAACTTTGGTAATGGGTAATTTGCCATACTATTTAGGTTTTTAGATTTTAATTATGAAACTGCCAATTTGTGTGAAAATCGCAAAATGATAAACTCGGCAGGACGAACAACTGCGAGACCAATCTCGACAATCATGAGACCATTCAATATATCATCGGCTGTCATGGTTTGATTCAAGCCTACCGCTGTATAAAAAGCATGCTCTGGCTTAGCACCCTGAAGCGCACCCGCTCTCCAAAGATTAGTTAAGTAGTTGTCAATCATGCCTTTAACTCTCACCCAAGTATTGGCATCGTTCGGCTCAAATACAAATTGGCGACTAGCATTCTGCACCGACTCTTCCACCATATTGAAAAACCTTCTCACATTAGTGTAGCGCCATTCGTTGTCGTTGCCGGCCAAAGTTCTGGCACCCCAAACCAAATTACCTCTTCCCACAAAGGCTCTGATACAATTGATTGATTTGCCATTTTCAGCATCCACATTAAAATCTTCTTGGTCCAAATCACTCAATGGAGCAGTTGGTTTGGCTACAGCATTTAATGAAACATTGGCAGGTGCTTTCCATACTCCACGGGTACGATCCACATAGCCATATACCCCCGCAACTGCTGGCGAAGGAGGTAAAATGAGGGGTATTGCCAAAAATGCATCTTTCAATTTTGACTCAAAAAGTGAATTGAAAAAAGGATTAATCTTAGTAAGGAAAGTAGTGGTTAATGTTGCAAAAGTTGTATTATCAACAGTTGCAACCGCTACTCCAAATGAGGTATAAAGTGCTTGTGCTCTGGCTTTTAATTGATCCGTATAGGTTTTTCTGAAGTTGGCTGTATCTGCAAAATCAAACTTAGTTTGAGCTGCCAATTTTGCTGCATCACCTTGTTTAATTACCTCAGCAGTAAGTTTATTGAGATTGGTAATCAACGTTTGTTGATCAGCAACTGAAAATGATTGTAATATATTTAAAGTTTTTACTGAAATTTCATTTGCTTTGGCGTTGTATAAATCAACCGATATATTTTTGAAATAATCATCATTCAGAAAAAGTATCACTGCATTTACTGCAAATAATTGTTTGGCAATTTTATAATCTAAATTATTTAACAGCTTGGTCGATTCATTGGCATCTTGCACATCCTGTGCGAATTTCATCACAATATTCGCTGAATTGAAATCGAAAGCATAGGTAGTTTGTAAATTTGGAAAATACGCTGATGCATATTTGATTGAATCGATATTGCTTGATATCGTGTTTCTAAATTCAGTTTTTGATTTGCCGGCATCTACTTTGTTATTGGTTTTTTCATTTCGAACATCAATAATCACAAACTTATCTTGCAATCCAGAGGCCTTTAGCATTGCTGAGTTGTATACATCATAAAACTGGTCTTTAGTGGGTAAGGCACTAATGTCGGGGCAAACTATTAAAGTTACCTCATCCACCAAATCAAGCTTTTGCAATTCATTTTTGTAAGTATTCACATCCACACCAGTTCGGGTATAATCACCAATGGAATGTATGAAACAAGGCCCGCCTCCATTGTCAAAATAATGCTTTACCGAATAATACATATTGTTGTGATAGTCGGCAGTGAGTTTTCCGTCCGAAGGTACATTTAGACGAATATCAACTGAGGCTTTTGCAACATCTGGAAACCCAAAATAAAATTCATAATCAGCCAATGAGTTTATTTTTTTAGAAACCCCAATTAGGTCTTTACTCACTGTTTCAGTGGCTTTTTGGGTCACCCCAAAAAATGCAGGAATTGCTGTTTCAACTTGAGCAACGGATGGTGGTAATTTTACTATTTCTTCAATATACGCACCAGGTGTTTTATAACTAAATGCCATTTTTTGTTTGGTTTATGAGGCTAATTAATTGACCATTAGCACTCTATTGGGTTTAACTATTTATTAAGTATTGCTTATTTGGTAATATTTATATTCGCTGTTTTTGTGTTCAAATCAAAACTATAGATGGGTTCAATTGGAAAAACCTGTTTCTTTTGAGCTTTTTGTATGCTGATTAATTTCTGTTTATTAATAAGCATCAAATAATCATTAACTGTAGCCGTAACCTGCTTATAATTAGCGATTTGCGGGTGATTAATCACTGATGGATTATTAATTTCAGTATTATCTAAAAATAGTTTAGAGCCATTTTCAAACAAGTTTGTATTTAACACAAGATTTATTTTAGCCAAAACAGATGGAAGGTGACAGATATAGTTGTTCAAATCAACATATTTCTTTTGGTCAGTTTCGTTTTTAATAATCAAGTTTTTTGGGAAAGCTAATATGCCTATGCTTTTTGGATCCATGCTTCCAGGTACTATCAAAACCTCAGTAAAATTTTTCAATAAGCTGTTATCAGAGTTTCTACGGAAACTAATGTCAATTTTCTTGAAAAGATTTAAATTGAGTTTTTCATGAAATATTTTTAAATCATCGTGTTTGTGGATTATTATTTCGTCAACGCCTACAGTGATTTTTAAGTCAATCAATTGATCTCCCAAACTAATGGATTGTTCAATTAATGTTGCTAATTTATCAAAATTGATGTCGTTATGAATAAAATTAAAAGCATCAGCTTGGCCAATGATATTTGCTTTACCACAAGGTTTTAAGTTCGTCTTTTTTAGGAAATGAGTATATTCAATTGAATTATTTTTAGGCTCGAGAAAGAGTATTTTTTTGTTAAAGTTTAGGCCAGTGTATCTGATATTTTCAGCTGAAGTAGCTACTATTTCAAACAATAATACTTCTGGTAATCTGTCTAGTAATGAGACATTTACAGTATTATTTTCAAAGATAATGGGAAGAATTATTTGGGTTGAGCTATTGGTAAATACTGTAATTCCGCCCAATGATTGAATTAATTTTTCAAGAGATTTTAGGGGTTTAATTTTCACCAAACCATATTCAGGCAAGCCTAACATTTTGCCGTCAGTGTTATCGGGATCAATGCAGTTTGCTGTATTGAATAGGTTTAATATTTGTGTTAACTTTTTCACAAACAGTATTTTTAGGTTTATCTCTTCAAAAGTAATTTTCAGATTCAATTCTGAGTCTTGGTTCAATTTATTTCAATTCACTATTTTTTATGCTTCGCCTCAATATCAATCTCTAAAATCGGTGGTCCGCCAGGAGTAATATCTTGATTATCAATGGGGATAGTTTTGAATTTGTACACTATAGATGGATAGTACTTGCCGCCAAACAAACCCCATATATAATTAGTCTGTTCATAATTTAGGCTGAGTAGTTCTGCCCTTATCTCTTCTAAGCTTGCCGGAAAATTCTCTGGAATGAGTACTGTACTTTTATCGAGTTTAGGTTTGCTCTGAAAATACTGAACCACGTTTGCTAACAAGTCAATTCCTTCATAGTCGTCATGACTTCTTGTATAATAGCTAAAAAGACAAACAATATTCAGCCAAACTGGTGGTTTTTTATATTGAATTTCACCGAGGGTTTTAATATAATTGTCAGGGCTCTTCAACATCTTTTCTTCTTCGATGTTTGCAATGCTAATAATTATCTTGTTATCTACTCCTTGCGTAAGTTCAGTAATGTTATTGAGGTTGGTAAATAAAACAAAAGTTCCATTCGCCCCCAATTTATTGGAAATGAAGGTGTTAAGATCAGCCTTTAAATAATTTATAAAAGGGTTTAGCATCTTTAAATTTCAAATGGTTCTATTCTAAAGCAACAGTAAATTGCAGAATTAATTACATGTGTATCAATTCTGATTCAAAAGTATGAATAAAAAAATTATTTTAAAAAAAATGAGAATAATTTTTTTTATTAATTATTAAGCGGTCAATTAG
>JAZKGO010000120.1:27312-44930 GCA_040385875.1 Bacteroidota bacterium | reverse complement strand
TTACTATCTTCTGTTTCTTTTTCTTTGGATATCTACAATGTTGAAAATCTTGGATACATCCCTTAGATCAATTTCAAAATCTTTATAATAATCATTCAAAGAATGACATGTAATTATTCCTTTTTCAACATCATGTTTAATAATCCTTTTAACTACGATTCCCTTTTCTCGATGAACAATGACAAAATCCCATTTATTGATGTGTAGCTTACTTTTCCAATATTCTTTTCTAATGTTTCGACAAAGAAGAATATCTCCTTCTAAATAGCTTTGGTGGCTTTCATCATCCATGCTATCTCCTTTTACTTCAATACATAAATATTCACCCTTATATTCTTTATCTAAAACAAAAGGTATTTTAGGTAATGTTTCAATGTATTCTGTATCTGCTAATCCACTCATATAACCTGCATAAGCATATTGATTAACTAATGGCACTTGCATAATGCTTAATGATTCTGATTTTAGATAATTTGAACTTGGCTCATTCACCTCTGCATATTGATTTGAATCTTCTTTTTCACTACTTCCATTTATAAGCCAATCTTTTGTTATGTGGAAGTATTTCGCAAGTGCTTCTGAGTTTTTTAAATTTGGTTTAGATCCTTTATTAATAATACGACTAAGAGTAGATTGAGATATTCCAGTGCTTGAACTTAGTTCGTACGCTGTAATTCCCTTTTTATCAATGAGATACTCTAATCTTTTGGCAATGCTATCCATCTATTTTATTTGTAATAATTATAAATAGAAGTAATTTGCAAGTAATATGAAAAATTTATGATTTTATACTTGCAAAATACTTTCATTTATTTGTATATTTGCTAAACAATTGTAAAACACTTGTAAAGTTAGTTAAAAAGTTCTTTGAAATATCGAATAAAACAAAAAAATAATTAATTGGGGATTATTTTAAAAGCAAAGTATTCGTTGCAGGGGATGACAAAAGAGCTTCGATGCTCACAATGAAAAGCATAAAAATATTAAGCCAATTGCGGTTTAGCCGTAGCATCAAAGCAACATTGGCGCTAAAATTATTCAATCTAAAATCCATTTAAAATTATGGCCGATCAAGAACAAACTAGGGTGTTGACAATAATAGGGGTTTGCGAAATATTCAATTGCACTAGGCCTACTTACTATCACAAATATGCAAGTAAACTCAAACCTGTACCAAACACACAGGGTAGGATTTTATACAAAGAGTCAGAAGTTTTAGAACTTAAAAAAACAGAGGATAATCCGGAACTAAAAATTGTAAAATAATCAAACACTTAGGAATATGAAGGCAATCATCAAATTTTTAAAAAAAATCTATTTAGCTCTGGAAAAACAAGCTGCTAACTGTCCAAATGAAACAAGATGGTCGGGGAGGTAGTTTTATCAGTAGAACAATACAAATGTCTGCGGGGGCATTTAAACGCTATCGAGCAAATACTTGGTAGTCAAGGTAAGGTTGGGAGTGAAGCAAGTGAGCGCAAAACTCCCAAGCCTAAACCTAGAGAAACGAAACAGCAAAGGATTAATAGATACAGAATATTAGTTGAGTCTGGAGCACGGGTAAAAAAACCCGAACACTTGAAGAAATAAAAAAAACCTCCCGAGCAGAGAGGTTTTACAATCAAATTTTAATAAGGGAGTCGAATTCCACAAATCAAACGTTATGGCAAATCTAACAAAAAAAATCAAAGAAATTGATGTTCAGATAAAATCTAAAAATGCTGAACTCAGAGAAGCAGAGTTTTCATTGTACTATAAAATCTTTTCATGTGAAGAAAAACGCAATGAAGATATCAAGGATGTCAAGGCTGAATTAAGGGATTTACTTTCCTTGAAATACGCCACCATCGAAAGCTTACAAAGAGAATATGAATTTGTAAAAGCTGCAATTTCAAATCAACAACGTTTTTTAACTATTCAAGTAAACGCATAATGGCAATAGAGAAAAACCAAATCTACAAAACGCCATCAGGCAAATTACTGCAACTTACTGAAGTTAGAGATAGTGGATTTCATCATTTGAAAGAAATTGATAAAGATGGTAATCCTGTTGAAGAGAAACGAAACAGATCCGGACACGTTGTTTACAGAACCTATTTTGTGTATTCAGAAGAAACAATTCATTCATTCAAAAAGCAAAAATCATGAAAATAGAAATAAGAAAAATTGATGGTAAGTGGCTTATAAACGGAAAGCCTTATGGTCAAGTAAGCGATGAAGAAAAACAATTCTTTGACGAATTTTTACTGTTCATGAAATGGGAACAGGGAAAAGAAGAGCACGACTCAAAACTAAAAAAAGCATCATGAGTTTAGATGACGAAAAAGCCAACAGAACATTTTCTGTTTTCTTAATAGGCGTAGGTATTGCAATGACCGTGGGGTTTGTAATAGGAGCCACAATGACATTCTTATATTTTAATTGATTATGGATGCTAAAAAATACATCAGCTTTTACTACGGTGACAAAGAAAAAGCAATAGAGCAATTGGAGAAGTCAATTCAATTATATGACAATGCAAACAGGAAAACGCCAAAAGTAATCAGGCGTATCGAAGAATACAAAAATCTACTGGAAGAAGTACAACAATCAAATTTTTAATAACAGAGCAAAATGAAAACAATTCAAATTTTATCAATCAGCCTTACCAATTTCAAAGGCTTACGAAACCAAAAAATAGTATTCAACAAGAACACTGATATTTTTGGAGCGAACGGAACCGGAAAAACAACCATCATGGATGCTTTTCTCTGGATGCTGTTTGGGAAGGATTCCACAGACAGAAAGAATTTTGAGATTAAAACATTAGACAAACTGAATGTTGTAATTCCACAAATAGAGCACGAAGTTTCAGCTATTATCCTTGTGGATGATGTGAAAATAGAAATTTCAAGAATTCTAAGTGAAATGTGGCCTAAGAAGAAAGGCTCAAACGTTGCTGAATTTTCGGGAAACAAAACAGAGTTTTATTGGGATGGGGTTCCAATGCAGGAAAAAACGTTTCAAGAGAAAGTAAGTACCATTCTTGATGAAACCGTTTTCAAGATGATCACTAATCCACTTGCTTTTAATGCTATGAAATGGCAGGACCAGCGCAATGTGTTGGTTGATATTGCCGGAACTATTTCTGATGAAGATTTAGCTGCAGGAAATAGCGAGTACGAAAAGTTAATTGCTGAACTGACAAACGGAAAAACACTTTCGGATTACGAAAAACAGATTTTGGCTTCCATCAAAAAAGCCAAAGAAGATCTAAAAATGATTCCGGCCAGAATTGATGAGGTTTCGAAAAGTAAACCTGAAACGCATGATTTTGTCAACTTAAAAGTAAGTCTTGGTTTGAAAGAAACGGAGCTTAAAAAAGTGGATGAAAGCATTCAAAATAAAAACAGTGCCTTTGATGGATTGCTTGAGGAAATCAACAAAAAGAAATCCAAAGCAAACGGTATCAAATCAGATATTGAAACCATTGAATCGAATGCCAGAAGAGATTCAAAACAAAATAATACGCCTGATACTTCGGCTTTGGATAGCAAAAAAAGAGAGCTTGCTTCAAATGAATCTGATTTGAAAATTGCTACCAACGGACTGAATACTTTAAATTCAAAGGTAGTTACCATCAATACTGAAATCAATAATACGGAAGCAAAAATAGTGGCTAAGCGTAATGATTGGGGAGTTGAAAATGCAAAGGAACTGACTTTCAATGACGATGATTTTCATTGTCCAACCTGCAAACGTGATGTTGAAGCCGGTGATGTTGAAAACAAGAAAACCGAAATGCTAATCAATTTCAAAACAGGGAAGGCAAATAATTTAGAGAGAATTCAATTGCAAGGAAAAGCATTGAGTGATGAAAAAGAATCTTTTCAAAAAGAGCTTAAAACGTTGCAAGAAAGAATTTCAAATGCTAATACTTACATAGGGGTATTGCAAACAACCATTATAAATTTAAAGTCTGAAATTGAGACCGAAACTTCAAAAATTACTCCAACTGAATCGGTTGATGAAGAATCAGTTTACCAACAGTTGCTTTCTGGAAATCACCAATACCAAGACAAGAAAATTGAACTAAAAAACATCTTGGCGACCATCGATGAAGTTCCAAAAGTGGATATTTCAGAGCTACAAACACAACGAGCTGCAATTGTTCAAGAAATAGACAACATCAAATCTAATCTTCGCAATGAGGACCAGATAAAAGCGGTTGATGATCGTGTTAAGGTTCTGGAAAAAGAACAAAAGGATTTAGCACAACAGATTGCTAATGTTGAGAAAACGCAGTTTGTGATTGAGAAATTCAACAAACTTAAAATTGACACTTTGGAATCTAAAATCAACGAGAAATTCAAGTTTGTAAAATTCAGAATGTTCAAAAGCCAAATCAACGGTGGAGAAACTGAATGTTGTGATGCGCTTATTGATGGAGTACCGTTCAGCGATGCAAATACCGCATCCAAAATTAATGCTGGCTTAGACATCATTAATACGCTTTGCGAGTTCTACCAAGTTACCGCACCAATTTTTATTGATAACCGTGAAAGCATTATTGATGTGATTGAGCTAAACAGCCAACTGATCAACTTGATTGTTTCCGGAGACGATAAAAAATTAAGAGTAGCGTAAATTAGTAGTAAAATATGTTCTAAAAGAATATATTTTGTTACATAAAACCGTATATTTGTAGAAGTTAAAAACGGAGTAGGAGACCATTTTTTAACTGCGGAAAAAATTTAAAAGCCTATCCCGATGCACTCCTACTGCTGACGGACAGGCTTTTTTTATAGGTAAAATCCAATGAATACTTACAAAGTAAAAAGAGATTCCAACGGATTACTAACTGAGAATTGTCCAGTGTTCATTGGTTTCAAAATAGGAAGTTTTGATTGCACGGCCAATTGTCCTCATAATCAAAATTCTAAAAAGGAAATTCACGAAGGTGGATTTGAAATACCAATCATAAAATGTTCCCAGCGTTCCAAATTGAAAAGAGACCAGGAACAGTTAACCATAGAATTGTAACAATCAAATTTAAATAGAGCAAAAATGAGTACAGAATTAACAACAAAAGTAGCGCCATCACAAAGCGAAAGATTTACAAGTGCAATAGTAAAAGAGTTTTCTTCTAATAACGGATCTGTTACCATAACACCGTTCCAAAAGAAACTTTGCCAGAACTATTTCATTAAGATAGATCAAACTTTGAAAGATGCCGAAAAGAAACGCATGGCCAAACAACCGGAGTATCGCGATGCGCTTGCATTTACATGGGAGAATGTAAATATGTCAAAATTAGCAGTCGATGTGATTGCATTTTCAAGCGTCGAACTTGATCCAACACAGCCCAATCACATCAATATAATTCCTTACAAAAATACCGCCAATAACAAATACGATATGGGTTTTGTCATTGGCTACCGAGGAATGGAATTGAAAGCTAAAAAATACGGTTTGGAAGTTCCAACAGATGTAGTAGTAGAGTTGGTTTACTCCAATGACAAGTTCAAGCAATTCAAGAAAGACAGAGGGAATGCAGTTGAAAGCTATGCGTTTGAAGTTGTAAGTGACTTTGACAGAGGTGATGTGATTGGCGGTTTTTGGTACCACGAATTTGCAGACTTTCCAGAGAAAAACAAATTGAAAGTTTTCTCCTTAAAAGACATCGAAAAAAGAAAGCCGGCTTATGCTTCTGCTGAATTTTGGGGCGGTGAAAAAGATAAATGGGTAAACGGAAAAAAAGCGGGTAAGGAAATTATCGATGGTTGGTTTGAAGAAATGGCTTTGAAAACAATTTCAAGAAATGCCTATAACGCCATCACCATTGACAGCAAAAAGATTGATGATAATTACTTATCCATCATTCAAAAAGAAACGGACATGAAGGATGCAATTGTTCAGAATGAAGTTATTGCTCATGCCAATAAGGAATCTTTAGATTTTCAAGAAGCTGAGGTTGTGGAAGAAGAAGTTGTACAAATTGAAAACACAGCTCCGGAGCCAGAAAAAGAATTGGAGGAATCACCTCAAATGAATTTTGAAGAAGTTCCAGCCGGTCCAAACTTTTAATAATGGAACTTTTAACCATAGGAACCGGTTCAAAAGGTAATGCTTACATCCTCAGTAATGGGGATGAAGCTTTACTAATAGAATGCGGTGTCAATATTAGCGACATCAAGAAAGCCTTAGATTTTGATTTATCAAAAGTGGTGGGATGTATTGTAACACACGAACATCAAGACCATTGTAAAGCAATTCATGAGGTAATGAAATTAGGAATAGATACCTACACAGGAGCAAAAACCTATGTTGCGCTTGACACTTTTAATTATCACAATGCAAACGTGATAGCGTCAAAGCAAACCGTTCAGATTGGAGGTTTCAAAGTAATGGCTTTTGATGTGAAACATGATGCTGCAGAACCTTTGGGCTTCTTAATCGAGCATCCGGATTGCGGAAAGGTGCTTTTCCTGACTGATACTTACTATTGTGAATATACTTTCAAGGGATTGAATAATATCATCATAGAAGCCAATTTTTCAAAGGAAATCATCGATAGGAAATTTGGTGTTGATTCCGGAAAGGAGTTTTTGAGAAACCGTATTCTTCGCTCTCACTTCTCGCTGGCCAACTGCAAGGATATGTTAAGCGCCAATGACCTTACCAAAGTAAATAATATTGTTCTCATTCACTTATCAGATAGCAATTCAGATGAAATTCAGTTTCAAAAAGAAGTTGCTGAACTCACTGGTAAAAATGTAACCGTTGCCAATAACGGTATGAAAATTAACTTCGGAAAAACCCCTTTTTAATCATGGTAAAAATAATAACATCTAGCATTTCACATCAAAACTTAGAAGATAACATAAATGAATGGAATATCTCAAATAGAAATATTCAGAATATTTCATTTTCTACTACAGTTATGGTAGAGAGATTTCAAAGTGACGGTAGCATTTGTAATCAATGGATTGATTATACCGCAATTATAATTTATTAATCATGGAGGATAAATTAGTACACACCTTGAACGGAGTCAATTATTTACTTTTTGAAGTAGAACTAAGCAAATCTTTAGCAAACAAATACGATGCTAAGATTAAAAAGCACAACGGAATTGTTCAATCCTTAACCCAGAAAAAAAGTTTCTGGAATGGACTTACCGCAGTGGTGAAATTCCTTATCCCAGAAGATCAAGTAATGGCGTTTAACGATTATAAAAATTAGAGCATAATGAGTAAGATTTTAATATTAGATATTGAAACTACGGGATTTCTTCAGCAAGGAGGAAAGATTGTTGAGATAGGTATTGTTGAGTTAGACTTAGATAATGGTGAAAGAGTTATTTTATTTAATGAAGTATGCCACGAAGCCGGAATCACTTTAGAGGAAGTGGAAAAGTCATGGATTGTTCAAAATTCAGACTTAACAACTAAAATGATTAAATACTCAGGAATAATTGAAAGTAAGAGAAAAAGAATTCAAGGAATTTTGGATGATTATCCATTGGGAGCAACTGCTTTTAATAATGTTTTTGACTTCGGTTTTCTTGAAAATAGGGGTTTTGTGTTTCCAAAAAAACTGCCATGTCCAATGAAACTATCAACTGATATATGCCAAATATTGCATCCAAATGGTTTTGGTTATAAATGGCCTAAAGTAGAAGAAGCACATAAACACTTCTTTGGTGATGTTGGTTATATTGAAAAACATCGAGGGGCTGATGATGCTTATTTTGAAGCTGAAATTGTATATGAATTATACAAAAGAGGCGTATTCAAAATAGATTAACCTATGATCTACAACCCAGAAAAGCAAATAGATGTCCAGCGAGCAATAGAGAAAATAAAGTTTTTCATTGCCAAAAAGCAAATGTTTGAACTTAAAACCAAGCGAGTAGCCAAAACCTACCCACAGTTAAAGTATGCTCATTTAATCATGGGTTGGTTTGCTTGGGAATACGGAGAAACAACGGAATATATCAAATTGGAATATTTCAAGAAGTTAGTAAACCCGGAGATTTTCGAGTATGAATTCATCAACAGGAAAACCGGAGAAGTTAGAATTGAATACAAAAGCCTGGCTGATATTTCCAAAGAAGAAATGACATTGGCCATCAACAGGTTTAGAGATTACTCCAGCAAAGAAGCCGGAATATACCTTCCGGAGCCGAATGATCTAGTTATGATGAGACAAATAGAATTAGAAATCGAAAACAACAAACAGTATCTATGAAAAAGCAAATACCAAATGGCTTATTCACAAATCAGCCACAATTAGATTTTAGTCAGTTACAGCACATCGAAAACAAAATCAGCAATCAAGAGCATTTTGAAGCTAACAAAGAGAAGTTTTCGAACCAATGCAAAATCGTTTATGCAGCCCTTTTACGGGGTGAACGCCTAACCACTACAAAAGCCTTACTTGATTACAAAGTTGGCGATTTGAGACGCAGAATCAAGGACCTGAAAGACACTTGGAATGTACCTATTGAATCTCAAATGGTGGAAGGTAATTACAAAGAATATTATTTATCAACAATCAATTAATAAAACAAATTTAAGATGTCAAAAGAAAAAGTGATCACAATCGACGGAGACAAATTTTTAAAAGCTGTAAATAATGGCTTAGCAAATCAAGTTTCGAAAGAAGTTGAAATTAAAAGCGCTTCGCTCAAAGATGCCCTTTGCAATTACTCTTATGAATTATTAACCGGAAAGACTAAAGGCGATGGCCTTTCACGAAACGGAAAACACATCGTGCATGAAGATTTAGAAATAGCATTTGATAGTTTTGATGTTTTCTTGGCGCATTTAGATGATGCGTACACTGGAAATGATAATGCAACGGAACTGGAAACGCTTCGAGACGAACCGGAAACAGAAAGGTATTTTGTGAATTCATTCTCGATACAAGGAGTGGAGGAAAACAGATCTTTGGTTTTATCAGGTTACAAAGATGTTGCTAATGGAGTGATAAAATTTAGTGCTCCAAAGGTGAAACTAAACGGATCATATCTATATCTAAGTCAATTAACGCAATGTTTAGAAAATGCTATTAACGAAGTGGATCTTTACATGAACGGTAAATCAGCTCCCCAGCCGGAACAGGTTCACATGGATTTTGCTTCAGAAGATGCTGCTTTTGAGAATGCAAAATTTGAAGAAGAAGCCGTTTAATTTGTGGCTTTTCAATTAAGACCATATCAATCAGATTCTGTTAGTGCCGGAGTCGAATATTTACAAGGTGATGCAAATGAAAATGCTGTAATTATTCTTCCAACCGGTGCTGGCAAATCGATTGTAATAGCAAATATAATCGCTCCGCTTCATGGTAAAACAATAGTTTTTCAACCATCAAAAGAGATTCTGGAGCAGAATTATGAGAAATACACGAAGTATGGAAAAGCATCCATCTATAGTGCATCAGCTGGTGAGAAAAGAATTGATAAAGTTACATTTTGCACCATTGGCAGCGTGATCAACAAAAAACATCTTTTTGTTGGCGTTGAAAACATATTGATTGACGAATGTCATTTAGTAAACTCAGATGGTGGAATGTATCAGGAATTTATCAAATGTTTTCCTAAAGCGAAAGTACTTGGATTGACCGCTACTCCTTACCGATTATCGCAAACCAGCGAAGGACCACAACTTACGTTCCTAACCCGAAGCACACCAAAGATTTTTAATAAAATATTGTATTACGTTCAAAATAATACGCTGTTTGACGCTGGATATTTGGCAAAGCTAGAGTATTACTCCTTTGATGTGATTGACCGTTCCAAACTAGAATTAAACAGTTCAGGAACCGATTATACTCCAGCTTCGTTAAGCCGGTATTACAAGTCAATTGATATGCCAAGCCGAATTGTGAAGTATGCGATGCATGTACTTTCTAAGAAGCCAAATCTATTAATATTTTGTGCCTTGATCAGCGAAGCTAAAGATGTGGTAAAACGTATTCCCGGAGCTGTTCTTTTGACCTCAGAAACTAAAGATAGAGAAAGAGAAAGGATTCTTTCACAGTTCAAAAAAGGAATCATCAAGTGCGTTATAAATGTAGGTGTTCTAACCACTGGTTTTGATTATCCACAACTGGAAGCAGTTCTGATGGCACGTTCTACCATGTCATTATCGCTGTATTATCAAATTGTAGGCAGAGGAATGAGAATATGGCCAACAAAAGAGAATGCTTGGTTTGTTGATTTAGGGGGAAATATTAACCTTTTTGGAAAAATAGAGACTATGAAAATACAAATTGATTCAGAAGGCAGATACGCCATCTGGAATAACGGTAGGCAATTAACCAATGTGCCTTTTAAAAAGTAGACTATGGCAGAAGATAAAAAATCATTTGTAATGTATGCCGATCTGATTCATGTTATACGAAAGTTAGTGGAGCAAGATCGATTGAATAAAACAAATTATGCCGGAGAATTATTCTTGCACATTTGGGAGTATGTAAATGATAATGAACCCATACCTATAAATTTTATTATTGATATGGCTTTTGAACCTATTAAACAACAGTTAAAGAGGGATTTATCAAGATATACAGATAAGAAAATAAAATTTTCAGAGGCAGGAAAAAAGAGCGCTGAAGCAAAAAGGTTGGCTAAAATCGATGAAAATATTTTAACGAAATCAACAAACGTTGAAAACGTTGAAGGTAGTATAACGTTTTCAACTGTAAATGTTAATGATAATGTAAGTGTTAATGTAAATGATAATGTTACTGTAACTGATATTCTTTTAAAAAAAGAAACAAAAGAGGAATTTAAAAAAATTGTGATTCCAAAAAATGAAATTTACGGAAGGGAAATTTTAGAAAGCCAAAGTTGGATTGAAACCGTTTCGATGCAAAATAAAATTACTCCAGAAGAAGTTCCAAAATGGATTGAAGATTTCAATAAAAAATTAATTTCAGAATTAGACAACAAAATTTCAAAAAAAGAATACGCCTCGCATTTTTCAAGATGGCTGCCAGGGGAAATTTTAAAATCAAAAAAAATAATTGGAAATGGAAAACAAAACGCCGGCACTGGAATACCAACTTCCAGCTTTGCAAAAAATAGATAATACCACAATTGGATTCAATCGGTATCAGTTTTTGAAAGGATTGTCTTTTGAAGATCTAACTGAAGAAGAAAAAGGACAAATTAAAACATACGAAGAAATACATGAGCCTACTCCGGAGCAAATAGAAAACAGAAAAAAGTTTGTTCGTAGAATACTGGCTCCTGAATCTGAAAAAGAAACTGAATTTAAAATTAATGCAAAGAAATTGTATCATTTATTCAAAGAGAAGTTTCTCGAAGTTACACAAAGGCCTTTTATAAAAATTGAAGGCGTTACTATTAAAAATCTGGAGCCGCTTATTTATTATTTCTCCAAAGACGAACGTTTTTTTGAATGTGAAAACCTTTCGAAGTTGTCAGAACCTAGTTTTGACAAAGGACTTTTGGTGATTGGTAATTTTGGAAACGGTAAAACATCAACAATTATCACTTTTGAAAGAATATTTCAAAACATAAAAGGCATTTCTTTTAAGGGTTACACCGCAAATGAGGTAGTTGGGATGTTTGAAAAATGCGGTGATGATATCTCAAAAAAGGAATTTGAAAGAAAAGTAAACTTTGGAAACCGATATTTTGATGATGTTAAAACCGAGCGAATCGCCAGCAATTTTGGTAAAGTAAATCTATTCAAAGACATTTTAGAAAGCAGATACAACAACAAAGTTAAAACATTTGTTACCTGCAATTTTAAAGAAGGTTTTGAAGGAGATATTGAAGCAGCATTAAATGAATTTGGCGAAAAATACGGAGGCAGAGTCCATGATCGGCTTTTTGAAATGTTCAACATCATTGAATTCAAGGGAAAATCATTCAGGAAATGAACCACATCACCCAGCGAAACCAATTAGAAACCCAACTCAAAAACTACAAAGACTTCATGCCTTTATGTCCTTCGGATAGTTTGCCAAAACTGGTGAACGAGATGATGAAAATTCATTGCAGATTAGAGAAAATACGGGAATTCACAATGGAAGAGTTGGTTGAAAAAGTGGATTACCAGTATGAAACCAAACAAAGTAAAACCAATTTTAAAACCGTGTAGAATGGAATTATTTGAAATAGAAGAACAGGTTCCAGAAAAAATAAACACTTGCGGAAACTGTGAGCATCGCCAAAGATGGGAATGTAATTCAAAGGTTTTCCAATATTGCGGAGTCAGAAAATCTAACAGGACCAATAACGGACTTTTGAAGATAAAATGTAAAGATGCTTCCTGCTCTTTATTCGAAACTAAAAAATAATAATAATGAAAACACTAATAAAAGTTTTGAAAGGTAAAAAATTGCACTTCATTTCTGTAATAAATCGGGATGGAAGCGGAGTTGTTAATGTAGAAAATGAAGATCATTCACACATGAATAACGACTTATTTAAAATAACATGCCTTTCAATATCTCAAGGTACTTTTATTGCAAGTGAAATGAATTCTTATGTTGTTAAATTAAAAAAGACCTAGTATAATGATCGAACCAAAAGAAAAACCCTGTAAAGGTACTGGATTAGCTAAAGGCTACGGATGTGATAGGAAAACAAAGCATCGTGTTTACGGTCTTGGTAAAATGTGCGGTTGCTACACGGATTGGCTTTTAAACTCCGAAAACGGAAAAATAAAGATGGCCAATGCACAGTTATCAGCTAAAAAAACAGTTCATAAAGAGCAAATAAAAAAGCAAAACGAAGAGCGCCAAAAAACAAAAATCGAGTTAATGAGCCCGGATAAGTATCGCGCTGAACATTTGCAACCCATCATAAATGAAATTGCCAGAATAATAGATTTTGGTCAGTCGTGTATTGCCACCGGAGATTTTGGTAAAATGAATGGAGGGCATTATGTGAGCGTAGGTGCTAACAGGACCACGGCTTTAAACTTACACAATATTCACATTCAATCCTTTGCCAGCAATCATCACAAAAGCGGAGATCCTATAAAATACCGTTTAGGATTGATTGAGCGATACGGAAATGATTACTTTGAATATGTGCAATATATTCAACAACACAAAGCGCTGCATCTAACCAAAGGCGATATGATAGCAATTGCATTAAAAGCGGCTTTCATCAGAAATGAACTCAAACGAAACGAGGAACAAAAAACGCCTTACGAACGGATTGAGTTACGAAACCAAATTAATTTGAAGCTTGGTATTTATGATCCAAAGTTCTGTGAATTTTTATTTTAATAAAAAAGAATAAAATATATTCAATAAGAATATATTTTGTTACATTTTTTTGTATGTTTGCCATGTAGTTGAAATGTCCACAATATGCTACACTTAAAATATTGGCCTTATAATCTGGAGGGAGTGGACACCCAAAGGATTATGAGGCTTTCTCTTTTTTACAATCAAAATTTATTAACCGCAGTCGAAAGCACAAAAACAAAATTAATGAGTGAATACAAAGAATTTTTAGAAGCTAAAATAGTCGTTGCTGGTACCTACGGATCCGAAATCGACAAATCAAAAATAAATCCAATTGCATTACCACACCAAAAAGACATCGTTCATTGGGCGATTCAAGGAGGTCGAAGAGCAATTTTCGCAAGCTTCGGACTTGGAAAAACGTTAATGCAGTTGGAGATTGCAAGGTTGATTATTGAAATCACCGGAAAGCCTTTTCTTATCTGTATGCCTTTGGGAGTGGTTGGCGAGTTTCGAGATGATAACGAGCTTTTGGGTACCGGATTTCAAATAAAATATATTACGGATACTGATACAGTTGACACTTCAGAACTGGCAATTTATGTGACCAATTACGAAAGAGTCCGTAAAGGAGATATTAAGCCTGAATATTTTGGAGGTGTTTCGTTTGACGAAGCTTCGATTCTTAGAAATCTTAAAACAGAAACTACCAATTACGTTTTAAAACATTTCGGAAAAATCAATTATCGATTTGTAGCTACGGCAACTCCAACGCCAAATGATTTTATTGAAATCCTGAATTATGCCGTTTTTCTGGGCGTAATTGATCGCGGACACGCACTTACAAGATTCTTTCAAAGAGATTCAACAAAAGCCGGACATCTTACGCTTTACGAAAATAAAAAAGAGGAGTTCTGGAAATGGGTTTCTTCTTGGGCGGTTTTCATTAACAAACCTTCAGATTTAGGTTATGATGATACGGGTTATAATTTACCAAAATTAAACTTCCATGAAATCGAAATCGATAATACATCTGATGGAGTTGTCACCAACAAAGAAGGTAAAATCGTATTATTCAAGGACACTACTAAAAGCTTAGTTGATACTTCAAGAGAGAAAAAAGAAAGCATTGCTATTCGAGTTGAAAAAGCATTTGAACTGGTAAACGAAAAACCAGATGCGAACTGGATATTGTGGCACCATAGAGAAGCCGAAAGAGAATCTTTGGAAAAGAAATTTAAAGATTTTGATTTAAAATCAGTTTACGGTTCCCAATCCAATACTGAAAAAGAAAACCTGTTAATTGACTTCAAACATTCCAAATTTAAAATATTAAATACAAAACCTGAAATAGCCGGAAGTGGATGCAACTTTCAACATGCATGTAGTGATATGGTTTTTGTAGGAATCGATTATAAGTTCAACAACTTTATTCAGGCAATACACAGATGCTACAGATTCAGACAAGAAAATGAAGTCAATGTTTATGCGATTTTCACCAATAATGAGCGTGAAGTATTGAAAACTTTAAAAGACAAGTGGAGAAATCACATTGAATTGCAAACTGAAATGATAAATGTGGTCCGTGAATATGGACTTAATAATGATAAAATAACTGCTGACATGAAAAGACAAATTTTCGAAAATAAAAGAAGTGCAACCATTGGAAATGCAAAAGTATTCAATGATGATACCGTAAATGTTCACGCTGAAATGGCTGATAATTCAACGGACATGATTTTGACCTCAATTCCTTTTGGAGATCATTATGAGTATTCAGATAACTACAATGATTTTGGACACAATAACGGAAATGAAGAGTTTTTTAAACAAATGGATTTCCTTACGCCAAATCTTTTACGAACATTGAAACCTGGTAAAATTGCTGCAATCCACGTGAAAGACAGGATCCGTTATTCGTACCAAAACGGAACTTCATTTACTACAATTGACGACTTCTCAGGAAAAACAGTAGCTCATTTCGTAAAGCATGGATTTTATTTGGTTGGAAAAATCACCGTTACCACGGATGTAGTTCGTGAAAACAATCAAACGTATCGTTTGGGATGGTCCGAACAATGTAAGGATGCAACGAAAATGGGAGTTGGGCTTCCAGAATACGTTTTATTATTCAGAAAGCGACCAACCGAAATGAATAATGCTTATGCGGATGAGCCATGCGCAAAACCAAAATCAGAGTATTCTATAGACAACTGGCAGTTAGATGCTCACGCTTATTGGAAATCATCTGGAGATAGATTTATGAGCATTGAAGAACTTACAACTGCAGAAATGAAAGCTGTTTTCAACAGATGGCGAAAATTCGACAAAGAGAATATTTACAACTTCCAAGAACATTTAAAAGTCTGTAGTAATCTGGAAGAAGTTGGAAAATTGAGCCGATTGTTTATGACAATTCCACCAACATCAAACACGGATATGGTTTGGACCGATGTAAATAGAATGAATACGTTAAACGCCAACCAAGCCAACAGAAAGAAAGAAAAGCACATTTGCCCGCTTCAACTGGACATCATCGAAAGACTGATAAACAGATTCACAATGAAAGGCGATGTGGTAGATGATCCATTTGGAGGTTTATTTTCCACGGCTTATAAATCACTTGAAATGGGACGTAAAGCGATATCTGTAGAATTGAATCCAGAATATTATGATGATGGATTATTCTATCTAAAATCAATCGAGTACAAAATAAACGTTCCAACATTATTTGATATGGCATTATAAAATGAGCCAGTTAAACCTTTTCGAAGAATACGAAATAGATCAAAAAAATGAAAAACTTTCAAATGCTGCTGATGATATATTGGCAGCATTAAATGAAGGAATGAAAATAAAATACGAACCACATTACTATTATCAAGAAGGAAATTATATCGTATTGATGGCAGTAAATAAAAACAAAGATGCCGTATTCAATATCCTTGATCTAGATGGAAAAATACCCAATGGATTTTCCGCCTGTTGGAGAAACATACAACACATACAACAAGAATTAAGTAAATAAAAACAATCAAATTTTATGAAAATTACAGTCGAAAGCCATTTATTGGCAAAAAATTTAAACGTGTTAAAAAAAGTAATACCAAGTTCTAGCACCATTCCAGTATTAGGATGCTTTTTGTTCACCGTAAAAGAAAGCAAATTAACCATTACTGCCAGTGATCTTGAAACTACGCTGCAAATCAAAACAGAAGCTACTTGTAGCGAGGAAAAAGGCAGTTTTGCAGTTGCAGCAGATCTGTTGATGGAAATAGTGAAATCATTATCAGATGATTCTTTGGCACTTAATTTCTCCGAAAAAGAACTGGAAATCGAGAGCTTATCTGGTAATTACAAAATGGCTGTTGATGATCCAAAAGCATTTCCAGAAACTCCAGCCACACAAGAAGAAAACTCCTGTACAATAGAAGCGCATGTATTGAATAAAGCACTTACAAATACTTCTTTTGCCACCGGAACCGATGATTTAAGAGCAATGCTTACAGGTGTATGTTTTCATTTCAAGAAAGATTCTCTTGTTTTTGTGGCTACAGATGCTAATAAACTGGTAAAATTCACTCGAAATGACATCAAATCCGATGAAGAAAAGCAGTTGATTATGCCTAAAAAGCCAATAATGGTGCTTACAACCGCATTGGCTGGAAAAGATGAAGAGGTAAAAATCGGTTTCAACAGTACTAATATTTCTTTTGAGCTTGAAAATACGGTAATGATCTGTAGGCTGATTGATGCTAAATATCCGGCTTACGAAAATGTAATTCCAAAAGAAAATCCAAACACTCTGGAGATCAACAGAGCCGAATTATTAAAAAGTATCAAACGTATTTCAATTTTCGCCAGCAAACTCACACATCAATTGATTTTTGATAAAAAAGGAAACTCGCTCACCATTTTATCTGAGGACAAAGATTACAATAACAAAGCAGTTGAAAGTCTTACAATTGTAGGTGATGGGAATGACTTAAAAATAGGTTTCAATGCTCGTTTTTTGGTTGAAATGTTATCGAATTTGACATCTGATAAAATAAAAATTGAAATGTCGGCACCCAATAGAGCCGGAGTCATCACGCCAGTTGAACCCAAAGACGAAAACGAAAGTATTTTGATGCTGGTGATGCCTGTAATGATAGCTTAACAATGATTCCCTTCATAGAAGATTGTTATTTCTACAAACGAATTGACGGTATTTTAATAGCAGTAACAACCACCGGAGAAGAAGTGCCGGTGGTTAAATTCAAGCAAAAATTCATCGATTTACGAATTGTCGATAAAGAACCTTGGCTGTACATTAAGCGATACATTGAAATGTTTCCGGAACTGGTGGAAATTATAGAATTAAAAACACAAACAGAACAATTAAAACTTTTTTAGGATGG
>JAZKGO010000120.1:0-27212 GCA_040385875.1 Bacteroidota bacterium | reverse complement strand
AAAATCTAAGATCATAAGTTATGAAAAAAGGAAATATCATAATTGTTGGTTGTTTTGGTAGAGACATTGGAATAGCAGCTGCTATTCATCACGTAATATCTAAAATGCAAGATGTGGCAATAGTGTCAAGTGTTCAGGATATTAAGAATCAACAACAGAACGACTATTTCGCTAAAGAATCACTGAAGTTAAAATGTTTCGATACGCCTCCTTTGATTGAATTGACTAATAAAAAAGGGAAGCCATTTGACGAACCAAAATCCAAGTATATAAACCGCCCAATTAAAAACTATAGAAGGTAATGACAAAACAAGAAATAATACAAGAGGCTTACGGAGAACATTGGGATGAAGTAAAAGAACTTATTGATGAAAACGGATGGGACACTGTAGTTAAATACAGTATAAATTACAAGACACAAGACTATAAAATTAGAGGACATGGAATGTATATTACTCGTCCAATATCTTTGTTTGGAATCGAAAACAACAACGGTTGGATTAATATTGAAAATCAAAGTGACTTACCTTCAACTTATACGGAATGTCATTTTGAATTAAAAAACAAAGATATTCAAATCGGTGCTTATGTAAATCATAAGAATATTTTTGTAGGCATTGATGAGCAGTTTATTCCTAGTGAAATTACATCTTATAAGCCAATAGCAAATCCCCAACTTAGAATTTACTAATATTATGAAAGCACTATCAATCAAACAGCCTTGGGCGGCATTAATCGCTCACGGTATAAAAGATATCGAGAATAGAACTTGGAGAACACATTTTAGAGGCAGGATTTATATTCATGCTTCAGGGAAAGGAATTCCAGATTTTGAATTTACAAGAGAGCAGCATAAAGTACTTTTGAATATTGATACAGAAGATATGAATTTTCATAAATCTGCTATCATTGGAGAAGTTGAAATTGTTGATTGTGTTATCAATAATCCTAGCATTTGGGCTGAGAAAACATTTATGTATGAATACGACGATCAAGTTGGAGAAAAGCCAATAGGCAAGCCAATCTACAATTGGGTATTAGCTAACGCAAAACTCTATGATAAACCGATTTTAAACGTAAAAGGGAAATTATCTTTCTGGTACCCTGATAATGATATTGTGGAATGTATTGGGTGCTCACAAAAATTTGATGCTGAATTTATGCAACAAGATGATGGAGGTGAAAAGTTTTGCAGTGTGTGTTGGGGAATACTATCTCCGATTATGGCGCAAGAAGCAAAAGAAATTGAAGAATCACAATTTTGCGAGTGCTCAGAGCCTAATCAATCATTATTTCCGAACGGTGAATACAAATGTCTTAATGAAGGATGCTTCAAAGTTTGGTATCATTAAATCCTAATAAAGACAGCAGCTTATGTTATTTATTCACTAATAAAAATGCGCTTTGTTAATAATTAAAAGCAAACAATTTATAGTAAAATGCAAACTTTTGTTTCGTTTGTATATATTTGTAAAAAGAAAACCGCTTCAGTTTTTAAACATCAGCGGCTTAATTTTTTAATTATTCTATCTTTCGATAAATAATTTTACAACTTCGACTACTAGTCTGCCAAGAACAATCATCGAAGTTATAAGTTTCCCTAAATTGAGCCATGCACTCTCGGAGTGTTTAGGCTCTTTTTTTTTGTCTATCATTATATTACAAAGATTGTCATTTGTAAGTTTATATAAAAGAGTAACTTATCCACAATCGGCCATGTTTCTTAACAAATGAAAAAAATTAAGTAGTTTTTCATGTGCATCTTAAATTATTAAAAATCAATGTTTTAATGTTTTTAAAAAATATATGAAGTACCGTAAAATATAGGATGTTAAAAACGGTAAACAAGAAAATTTGCATTTATTTTCTTAGTCGATGCGTCACTATTTCAAGCTCCGAGTGCCATCCGTGAAATCCTTCACACGAATAGGATATAAATGACAAGAAACAGTTTTTTTCCAGTCAATCACACCTTGATTATACGCTTGCTCTATACCGCACAAAGCTGTTTTACCGTCAAAAATTACGTAAGCACAATCTTTATTATCAATCAGTGGCGTTTCAAGATCACCATCAACACACCAATATACTTTACAGGCTTACAAATTGCAAACAAAATCTTTTTCGAGTATGACTTCTGAGACCATGGTTTTTCCTAATTGAAACATTTTTATGGTTTGTTTGTATCAAAATATATTCAAAAGGAATAAAAATTGCTACATTTGTTTCATTATATTACCAAAAGAAAGAAAATTTAACATGAGCGAGAAAGTAATTGCATCAAGGATTATAGGAACAGAGCTAATAAGCTGGAAAGAGCTTGAATTCATTCAACAGGAAAACTTCAAGGAATGGGTAAATAATGGCGACAAAAAGCTAATGGAATCCATATTGAAATATCAGTTTGTAGATCCGTTCAAAGTTTGGCAGCATGATGGTGTTAATTATTGCTTGGATGGTAGGCATCGTTTCTTGGACTTGCAAAAAGCATCCGAATCTGGTTATAATGTTCCAGAACTATTACCGGCCACATTCATAAACTGCAATAATAAAAAAGAAGCTGCAGAATTAGTTTTGGTTTATTCCTCTGCTTATGCAAAAATCACTCAACAGGGATTGCTTGATTTTGTAAACAACTTTGATTTGGACTTTCCGGACCTGCAAAATATGATGAACATTCCTGATTTTGATAGTATTGCTTTCGAGGGAATGTTAAACCAAAGCGAAAACAACAATGAAGCAATTGTTCCATCGTCATTGAAAGACAGTTTTATATTTCCTCCGTTCTCAATCTTAGACACACGTTCCGGAGTATGGCAGGATAGAAAAAGAAAATGGATTAGTCTTGGTTTCAACTCACAAGAAACCAGAGAAGATGTAGAACTGATTGCAAAAAGCGGTCAATCGACAGCAATCTACGAACTCAGAAATAAGATGCGCGATACTTTAAACCGTGAGCCATCATGGGATGAAATCATTGATTACGCCAAACAAAAAGGAATGCACGTGTATGAGGGCGCGAGCATATTTGACCCCGTGCTTTGTGAGTTATCATACCGTTGGTTTTGTCCTGAAGGAGGTAAAATATTAGATCCTTTTGCTGGTGGTTCTGTTCGTGGAGTTGTAGCCGGAGTACTTGGCTATCATTATGCAGGTATAGATTTAAGATTAGACCAAGTAGAAGCTAACAGAAGACAAGCCGAAGTTTTAGGTTTAAATAGTAGTTTTTGGTTTGATGGCGATAGTAACGAAGTTTTAGATACATTCGATAATTCGGGTGTTGATTTCGTTTACAGTTGCCCACCATATGCTGACCTTGAAAAATACAGCGATGATCCAAAAGATTTATCAAACATGGATTATGCTGATTTCAAAGAGGTTTACTTCAGCATCATTAAAAAATCAGTTGCACAATTGAAAGATAATCGCTTTGCGTGTTTTGTTGTGGGTGATGTTCGCGACAAAAAAGGATTCTACTAAAACTTTGTGAGTGATACAATTCAGGCATTTAAAGATGCCGGAATGGAATATTACAACGAAATCATTTTAGTAAACGTGGTCGGTTCGCTTGCTGTTCGTGTTCGTCGTCAATTTAACGGAGGTAGAAAGGTTGGTAAAATGCATCAAAATGTATTGGTTTTCTACAAAGGAGATCCAAAGAAAATAAAAGAAAACTATCCGGAATTAAACTTGGGTGAAGACTTGGAAGTGTTGGATAATCAACCCAATATTGCTCTGTAATCATAAACAGAGCAACCATGTTATTAAAAGAAAATTTAAAAAAAGGAGATAGTGTAACCTATCAAAAAGAAATTATGTACAAAGGAATGATAGAAGTTACATCAGAAATTGTGGCCATTGTAGGCAACAAAATGTTGATGCTAAACGGTGATGTTCTTTGGGTGATTTAATTTCTAATTTTAATGAAAATATACAACGGTGGCTTCGGTCACCGTACCGGTTTAATTAAAGTTTTGCTTACTTTTATGCCATTGTAACAAAAACTAAGTAAATAAATGGCAGAAACTAATTATCAAATACTTATTGAAATGAGAGATTCCATTTTAGAATACTTAAGTGAAGAGAAAACAATAAACGAGAAAGCTTTATCTGCTTACGAACCAAAGCCAATCGCTGAACAGGATTCAGAAATACGAATTATGAGAGAAAAAGAAGCTATCAAACTTCGTGATAGAATTACAGAATTGAGCCGGCATATTGCCGTTATAAAACGTATGTTCCCAAATACATAATTATATGGCTGGCAACGGTAGAGCAAGTAAGTTAGAAACTGAGAAACGTGTCTTTACGATTCAAGGATGGATTATTAATGGTATTCAGGATTATTTGATACTGAAAAACATTGAGCAAGAATGGGGTGTTTGTCGTAGGCAATCAAAAAACCTATTACAAAAAGCATATAAGATTTGGCATGAGGACCAGGAGGCAAGTGTCGAGCAAAAAAGAGCGCTCCGTATTGCTGAACTAAAACAAAACATCCGATCTATGAAAGAGCAGTTCCGAGGTACTCCACAAGGAATGACTGCTGTAAATCAAATTCAAAAAGAGATAAATAAACTGGAGGGTATTTATCCGGCCATGCGTCACATTGTTCAAGGAGATAAGGAAAATCCTTTGGTAGTAACTGATGTTACAGATGCAAAAGCAAGAGACGAAAGAATTGCTGCATTAATCGCAAAGGCATTAAAGGATAAGTAAAATTTTTTGGATAAATAAGAACATATTTTGTTCACAATGAATAATATTTGTTACTTTTGATATTCTTATGAAGAACATTCGTTCGGTCTTTATTTTACTAATTGGGATGATTAGTTTAACAGCATTTGCATCTACAAGCAAACTGGACCAAAAACAAAAAACAGAATTCAAAATTGAGCCCTCGGTTCAAATTGAAGCTGTAAACGTAGCCAATGATTTTCAAGTTGTTTTTGTATTGACAAGAACAACTTTTTTAAACAACAGTGAAGTGAAAGGCTTTGCAATTTCAAATGTAAATCCATTTTTAGCAGAACTTACTGACGTTGGATGGAAAAGAAAAAAGCAATCTTATCAATCTATATCATACCAAGATAAGTTGCTGGAGAATTACAATTTAAACTTCAAAAATCAATTTAATTCAGTCCCCAATATGCGGAGCAACTGTTAAAAAGGTTCAATTCAATATATCAAAATCCATTCATTTAATGAATGGATTTTTAAATGATTAAACAAAATAAATAATATTAAGATGAAAAAAGTTAAAGAAATGTTTTTGTTATTTCCAGAAATTAAAGAAATAACTTTTAGTGATTCAGGGGAATCAATAAAATGTATCACTAATAATGGAGCAACTATTTATTGCACGACATTCAAGGAATTAAAACGAGAATTAAAGAAGCCTTAAAATATAATTAAATGGGGGAAGTAGCTCAGTTGGTTAGAGTGCCTTGCTGTTTAGTTTGATAAGTGGATAGTACTTGAGACTTATTATGATTACAGAAGTGTTTTGAAATAAAACTTGTTAGTATGTTTTTACGCGAAAAATTGAAAATAAGTAGAGTGGATAAATATTATCAAGGAGGTCAGCGGTTCGAGTCCGTTCTTCTCCACAATAACCACGAAGATCGAAAACATAGCTGAAGGAGTTTCAATAGGACGTTATTTTAAAGTTCAGCAAATTGAAAGATTGTCCGAATTGGTTAAGGTCTTCCGTTGCAAGCGGAATGTTTACAGGTTCGAGCCCTGTATCTTTCTCAAAACATTTTGAAACATAAAATCAATTCACCCCGATAAGTCGGGACATGGAACCATTCGGGTTGTGTTAAAGCTCGTAAAATCATTACATGATACGTGAATTAATGGGGATTTTTCGAGTAATTATCCAATAGAACGTAGACAATTTGAGTCGTATAGCGTTGGGTGGAATTGAGTTTTGAATTTTCTTTAAAACCACTCTATAAAAAATCAGATGTGAATTGATTTTGTTTTCAAATAAATCCAAAGTAGTATGATAAAAATAGTAATACATACAATCAAATTTATAATTATAGGGTTAATAATCGCTTTTGGATTAAGCTTTTATGATAAATTAAATCCTATTTATTTACAAAATATAGTTTTCTGGATATTAGTTTTTATCCCATGTGTTGGAGCGTACGAAAGTATATTTTCAAGGTTAATGAAAAAAGCTTTCGCCAAATACATTCAAGAAAATAAAGCTTCAAAAAAACCATCTGAAAAGACTTTCCAAGAAAAACTATCTGAAAAAATAAACCAAAAATAAGATGCTAGAAATCGTAAATAACAGAATTTTTGTTGATGGAGTAGAAACAACAAATCCGGAGCTTATCGGATGGGCGTTAATAGATTTCGCTCAAAGCCAAGAGAAAGATGGAATGAAGCTCGTTTTCAAAGATCAAGATGTTTTTGTTGAATCGCTAATAACTCAATTCTAATGAAACCAGTAAATTTTAAACAAGCAACAGTTGAATTAAAAAAGCCAGAATCAATGACTGATGAAGAGTGTTCAAGTTTACATATCTGCCAAACAGATGAAGGAACTTGTATTTCTTGTTGGGAAGCTACTTTTTGGCAAAGAGTAAAGTTTTTATTTCACGGCAAAATATGGCTTGGCGTATGTTCTGGATTAACTCAGCCACCAGTTTGGTTGGATTGTACAAAAACAGTTTTTACAAATCAAAAGTCATAGAAAATGAACTTCCTAAACTCAATAAAAAGAAAGTTATTCATTCGTTTTCAATACCTAATCAGAAAGCGAAATCAAAAAAAGTTGGTTGAATCCATTATCAGAAAACACAATCTAAACGATCCAATTGAGCAGCAGAAAGTTATTGATCAGTTTGTAATCATGCAAAAAAATAAACGTGCTTTTGGGCGTAAAACCCAAGATATAATCAGAGATAAAGTCAGGTTTATGATTCATTATAAATTAATAAAAGTAGTGTAATGGAAAATCCAAAGATCAAGACAAAAATAGTTCATTCTAAAAGCAAACCTGCTTGGAATATTATAGGTACTAAACTTGGAGGAAAGTACAAAATAGCAAGCGTTCCTTATGTTCCTTCAGAATCAACAGAGGTTATAGATGAAACAAGGGATGAAGCATTTGGACACGCTGAATTCATTTCAAGTTGCTTCAACAAATCAGATATTTTAATGGAATTGATTAGTGTTGAGTAAAAATAAATTAAAGATTTAAAAAATAAATAATTTGCTCACAGATGCTGAAATACTGGAATTAGAAACTCTTTTGAAAGAAAGAGATATTGATATTTCTAGAAATGCATTGAAAGAAATTAACGAAGAAACCAATCCAAACTACAGGATACTTTATGATGCTATTCGGGAGCAAGAATACAATGATAAAGATGAATTGATAAAAGGGAAAAGGGGATGCTTACTTGAAGGCTCTTCCCGTTCCGGTAAAACATGGTCCGGTATAGATATCATTATTTTCATTTGCTTATTCCTGGAGACAAAATGTACAATCAATATTTATCGTGAAACATACAATGAATTTAAAACTACTCTATATGATGATTTCAAACGTAGGTTGGATGATTTTGGGCTGGACAATCCATTCCACAAAACCAAAGAAATCAAGAGTTTCAAAATAAAAAACAATACAATTTTCTTCTTGGGTGATGGAAAACACGGTGGGGGTTGTGATTATGCTTTTTTCAATGAAATGATGAACATTAAGAAAAGTGTATTTGATCAGGTTGAAATGCGTTGTCGTAAGTTTTGGTGGGGAGATTATAATCCATCATTTACAGAGCACTGGGTTTTTGATTCAATCCTACCAAGACCAGATGTAGGCTTCCTTAGAACAACATTTTTAGTAAACAAATACATTGCCATCGGTGAGAAGAACAAAATCCTTTCTTACGAACCTTGGAAGCCAGGATCATATATCGTAAAAGATAGTGAGATTATGTGTTACAACAAACTCACTCAAAAAGTTGAGGTAATCAGTAAAACAAATATTCCGCCACCGCATCCAACCAATATAACCAACGGAACCGCAGATGAATTCATGTGGAAAGTGTACGGACTTGGACTGAGAGGCGCAATGAAAGGCGTAATATTCAATTACGTGGAATGGATTGATAAATTCCCGGACATCGCTCACATTTACACCAATGACTTTGGTTTTACAACAGATCCAAATGCACTAACAAGATACGCCGAAGATGAACACAACATCTGGATTGAGCCTTTGTGTTATGAGCCAATAGAAAACCCAAGCGAACTCATGGAAGTTTTAAAAGCAAATGGGATTAAGCTAAATAGTGGTGACGGTACTAGGGATGGTGATATTGTTATTTGTGATAGTTCTGATAAGTACACCGGAGAAAACAAAGGAACTGTTGAAATGGTCAGCGCACTTCGAAAATTTCAGGTAAATGCATCAAAAGTAAGTAAAACTAAAAGTGTAATGTTTTGGCTTTTGTCAATGAAAACCAAAAAAATACACATCGTTAAAAACCATTTATACCACCAGGTTAAAAAAGAAAAAGAGAACTATCGATTAAAAGAAATAAACGGAATGGCGATAAACCAGCCTATTGATTCTTTCAATCACATTTGGGATTCTGCAAGGTATGGCCACATGGCTTATAACAGCAAATCAACAACATACCAAATGACCGAAGAAGAAAGCAGAAATTTAAACTACTAATAAAAATATCATGGAAGAATTATTATTGTTACTCGCAACAGATCCTCAAAAGGCTTTTGATACTATTAAACTTCAAACCAAAGAGGTTTCAAAAATTGCAGAATACATCAAGGAATACAAAGATTTTGACCGAGCACAAAGGGATGGTCAGATAGGAAAAGTTCAAATTGACAAAGCAATTGGAGACGGTAAAATGTCAAAAATGGTTAAGATTTATTTGAACCATGCTCAAAATATTGTAGAAACACTTTCGGCTTTTGTAATTGGAAAACCAGTTACCTTGATTCCTTCAGAAAACAATGACTTGGCCAAGTTGGTGAAACAGATTTGGCGTGTAAACCGTATAGATTCAAAATTACTTGAAGCAACTATTCTGAAATTATCAGAAACACAAGTAGCGATGCAGTTTTATATTACTGATTCTGGAGAAACTTCTTTGTTGAATAAAGTTTTAGCTTTCTTGAAATTAAAGACACAGGCCAAAGAAATCAAAGCAAAGGTACTTGACAACACAAAAGGGATTATGACGCCTTATTTTGACGCAAGCGGAAACATGATAGCTTTTATGTGGGAATATAAAAACACAGTTAACGGTAAAGACGTCAATAATGTTGAAATATGGGATGCTGAAAAGTATTATTATTTGAATGATGCATTAGGTAGTTTGACTTTTGCGGGTAATCCATTGCCTCACGGATTCGATAGAATTCCGGTTGTGTATGATAGTCAATTAGAGCCACAATGGTACACCGTTAAATCTCCAATTGATAGAAACGAATTGGCTTTGTCAAAATTAGGTGATGCCAATGATTATTCTGGACATCCTATTTTGATAACCGAGGGCGTTGTTGTAGGTATGCCGACTAAAGAAGAAAGTGGAAAGCATTTTAATATTCCAATAAAAATAGATCCAGATACTCAAAAAGAAGTAAAAGGAAGCGTTAAGTTCCTTGAAGCTACAACAGCTCCAGAATCAAATAAACTTGAATTAGACAAACTAGAAGATGCTATTGCGTATGGTTCAGGAATTCCGAATTTATCATTAGAGAAGTTGAAATCATTAGGTAACGTTGCTGAAAAAACAGTGAAACTAATGTTCTTGGCCACTGATATAAAAGCCTCGTTAAAACAAATGGAAACCCGCACATTCATTGAAAGATGTTTGAATATCATTGTTTCAGGTGTTACCAAAACAACCAATACCTCTATGGCAACAGCGGGAAAAGGATTGTATTACGATATTCAGTTTAATTCCATACTACCATCAGACATTAAAGAAACGGTTGACACGCTTTCTGTTGCTGTAACCAGTAAATTAATTAGTCGTAAAACATCAATTAGTATGTTGGATTTAGTAGAAGATGTGGATGCTGAATTGGCATTGATTGAAGAAGAAAACAAAATAGTTGAGGTTGTTCCTCCGGTAGTTTAATTATGGAAATAGAATATATAAAAGCAAACGATGTTTACTATCGCCCACAGGAAGTAGGCGTTCAACATCCGGAAAAAGTACCAGGCTGTTTTTATGCAGTATGTAATATTAAAAAACTTTCATTTGGAAGATGGCAGATTGATTTTCATGATGATTATTTAGATTTTCACAAACAACAGGATAATCAAATTCCAGCGAGTAGAGTAATACTTTATCCAAGCGGAATCCAAGAAATAAAATATAAATAGTAAGTAAACGAAAAAGTAAGTAAACATGGAAATTAAACAGACAAGCGACTATGGATTATTTCAAAACATAGTGGGAAACAGAGTTTTGAGCAGTACGAAAATTGAAAAAATTATAAACGATGTGGACGAAGGATTCAATATGCTTCCGTTTTGTCCAATAATTGTTTCAGAAAAGGAAGGTTTATATTATATCATCGATGGACAGCATCGCTATGAAATAAGCAAGCAAACCCGAAACCCGGTATATTTTGTCGTTTGCAATACTTTAACGCTAAAACAAATCGCTCAGTTGAATAGTCGTGGCGAAAAATGGAAGCCTAATGACTTCTTGAATTGCTATATAAAACTTGGAATCAAGGATTATGAGAGAATCAGCGAGATAATGAATAAGCATAAAATTGCCATTAAATTATCAATCGATTTGCTGATGTACAACAATCCAAAAGTGAAGTCAACAGACACTTTTCAAAGCGGTGGCTTCGAATGTAATTATTTTGATGAAACGGATTCTTTGTTGACGCTTACCGATCAATTGTTTGGCCACTATCGTTTTTCAAAAGACAGGAATCTTATTGGTGCGGTCCAGGAACTGCTGAAACAAAACCTTTGTGACTTTGATAAGCTAAAAAACAAAATAGCCGAAGCGCCAATGATTATGGATAGACAGGCAAGCGTGAAGTTGTATATGTCAAACATAGAAAGATTATACAACCACAAAAACTCAATCAGACAAGTAATTTTTAAATAACAAGTAATAAAATGGATAAAGGAGAAATCATCGGAAAAGTTTATTTCAAAAGTGAAGTAGAACTCATTGGGGCAAATCAAATGCAAAAACAAATTTTAGTTGTGGAAACGGATGTTCAATATCCGCAAAAACTACCAATCGAATTCATAAAAGAAAAATGCGATCTATTAAATAATCTTCAAATAGGTCAAGTCGTTAAAGTAAGTATAAACATTCGAGGAAATGAGTATCAGGACCGAAACGGAGTAACTCGATTTGGGTTGAGCTTTCAAGGCTGGAAAATAGATTAATATATAAATTAAAACATAAACGTGATAAAATTAGTAAACTCGATAGTGCTGAAATTAGTAAATAAAATTCCTTTACCATGAAATAGTTAACAATACCTAAAGCGGGCAAAAAAACATTTGCTTTCTGTGGAAGAATACTGCTTATAACCGCATAGTGAATAATAGTAACTATGCGGTTTTTTTGTGCTTTAAAAAATATTATTTAGATTTATTCTAAATAGAACAAAATATGTTACATTTGTTATCTAATAACAATCAACAATTTAAAACATTTATCATGGCAGTAAAACCAGAAATTATTAAGGCACGACTTAAGGTATTATTCCCTAAGGCGAACTTATCTCAAAAAAGGCTAGACACTTACGTGGCTAAACTTGCACCAAAACCAGCCGATGATGCTGATGATGACGCTATTGACGCTATCATTAACGATTACAATGATGTAATTGATTTTGTAGCAGTAGCCCAAGAGGACGACAGAACACGAACTCTTGAAGCTGACAAAAAGAAAGCCGAAGAATTAGCAGCAAAAAAGGGTGGCAAAAAAGAGGACGAAGAGGAAGAAGTTAAAATTGATGATGATGCACCAGCTTGGGCAAAAGCATTATTGAAATCGAATGAAAAATTGACATCTGACTTAGAAGCAATTAAATCTGGGAATGTGCTTGAAACTAAAAAACAAACTGCTTCTCAATTATTTGAAAAGTCAGAAGTTTTGAAAGGCTTAAAAGAAGATTTAAAACCACGCTGGATTAATCGAATAGATGTTAATTCTGAAACTCCAATCGAGGATCAAATCAAAGAATTAGAATCTGAATATTCAGAATTAGTTCAAGTAAGTGCCGACAACAATCAGTATGGCGGACCTGCAGGCGGTGGTTTTAAAAGTGATAAGCCAGACGATTTAGTTGTTAATGAAATTGTAGATAACCTAAACATTTAAAAACATGTCAACAACAGCAGATTTAGCTACAAAAGGCCCTAATTACGATACAGGAAACGATACTATCGTTGTTGTAAAAGTAATAGAGGCTATTCCGGGAGGAAAGACACTTGATGTCGCTTCTTACACTCCCGATGTAATTCCAGCAGGTCACTTGATTATCGAGGAGACTTCAACTGGAGTTTTAAAACCAATGCCAATTTCAGGTACTAATTATGCTGCTTTGCCGGCATCACACACCTATGCAGGAGTTTTAATTTCAACAATCTTGAAAGCAAAACCATTTGCAGGAATTATGGTAAGAGGTACCGTAAACAAAAATGCTTCATTCTACGGAATTGCATCAGTATTAACCGCAGTGAAAACAGCCTTACCGCTGATTCGTTTCACTCAAGACTAATTCATTAGATCATGAAAGAATCATTATTTGTAAAATACACCTCTTGGCTAAGTGCCATCATATTAGGTGTTGTAACTAAGATTAACGGAGGTAAAACAGAATTGACTTATCTTCATAAATCGATGCTTACAGAGGAATTGTCAGTAGATCTTAAATGGTCCACTTTGACAGTAAATAGTACAATTGTTGCAGCTGATATCGTGGCCATGGATTCTCCATTACCATTGAAAAAGCGTGATGCAATTGGTACTGCAAACGGAGATATTACTAAAATGGGTATGAAAAAGAAATTGACTGAAAAGCAACTTTCTGACATTGACACATTGGTAAACAAAAAAGTAGAAAACAAAGTTATTGTTGAAAAAATATTCAATGATGCGATTTCTTGTACTATGGGTATCTACGAAAAAATGGAGTATGTTTTCTTAAGCGCCTTGTCTACAGGTGTTGCCTTAATTGAAGACACTGAAAACGTTGGTACTGGAGTTCGTATTGATTACGGTTATTCAGATGCTAATAAATTTGGCGCTGTTAAAGCATGGTCAGATGCTGCATCTAAACCTTTAGATGATATTAAAAGAGTGGTCAAAGAAGCGAGATCAAAAGGCGTTTCCTTGAAGTTCATGATGATGGACCAAAATACTTTTGATAATTTGGCAGCTAACGAACAAACACGTCAATACTTCGCTTTCTCTCAAAACTTTGTAGGTGGTAATATACCGGTTCCGGATCAGGAGCAAGTGAATTCTATGCTTCAAAAACAGTACAAATTAACAATTGTAATTGTTGATAGAACGGTTATTACAGAGCGTGACGGAACAAGAACTGTTCAAACACCTTGGGCAGAAAATAAAGTTGTTTTCTTGGAAACTCAAAAAGTAGGTCGTTTGGTTTACGGTATTTTGGCCGAGGAAACAAGACAGTCTAAAGCAGCTACTTATGCTAAAGCAGGAAAATATATTCTAATTAAAAAATGGTCTGAAGAAGAGCCTTTCTCTGAACACACATCTTCTCAAGCATTAGCAATTCCAGTAATTGACGCAGTTGATAGTATCTATCTTTTAGATTCTGAAGAAGCAGCTATTGATGTTCAAACTGAGGGCGATGCAAACTTCTTGTATAAGACAGTTTCTTATACTAAAGCTTCTGTAGCATCAGCATTGAAATTAGCTTATCCAGCAACTAAATTGACTGTAGCTTCAACGGATGCTAAATTATTGGAAGCAATCAATAAATTGTCTGAAGAGCAAATCTTGATCTTCGAAGCTAACATCGTAGCATCAGCATAATATGTATAGTGAACTAAGCATAGCATCATTAGTAACTAGAATTGGCTGGGAGAAACCTTTAGACACTGCATTTGCAATTGAGATAGATGAGGAGGTTCTATCCGCAGATTCAGAAAGAAAAGTAAATTCCTTTCACCAACTCGTTACTGTTGAGAATGTTTATGCAGCAGTTCCTAAAATAGATATGGAGGTCGTTAGTTTTAACGACTTCCTTTCTTCTGTTAGAAAACAATCCGTAATGAAGGTTTTGACCGCTATTTTCGATAAGCATACGTCTTATGATGAAGCTGTTGATTATTCGCAGATTATCATTTCCAGACCGCGATTGTTTGATGATGCTATTGGGTACTGCATCGCTATAAAAATGCTGGAACTTTTCATTTCATCCAATAGAAAAAACCTAGCTGACAGAAACGCAAAACTAACTTTTCAATCTTTGAAATTAGATCTTGAAGGTGTTAGAAACGATGGAGGTTTTTACGTGGCCAAAGGCATAAAATATGAATTTAAAAATGCAATTACCGAAGCACAGAAAGTAATATTTCCGCTTCAGGCAATTGTAAAAAATGGCAATCCTTGGTAATATGGCAAACTATAATAACTATCCCGCAAAAGGAATCGACCATAAAATACAAATCATTCAAAATGCTTTAAGCGCTTCGCTTGGTTTTGATAATGTTGATTTTTACGGACGTGTTTTGAAAGGATTAGACAAGGATGGCAATTCATTAGTTCCGGAGGTTATGATATCAAAAACCGAATCGAAAGAGGTGTATTACAATGATCAGAAAGCCAAAGGAGGAAATGTATTTTTTGTTGATTCAAATGAGCACACAACCAAAGATGGAAAGTTGTTCATAGCCAAAGTAAAGATTGTATTCATGTTGAATTTAAGTAAAATTAAATCAACTACAACAAATCAACCCATTGAATTAACAGATTCAGAAGCTCAGGACATTTGCATGAAGCTGATTCAAAGAATAAAAGCATTAGAAATAACCGGAATTGAAAAAGAATTGAAAAACGTGTTGAAAGATTTCAATATTCAAAATATTAAACTAAACGACACACGGCCATTTCACACCTTTTCGATTAACGGAGAATTGAAATACATATTTAATTGTAACCAATAAAAAAAAGAAACTATGAGTGTAATCGTAGAATGCCACAAAGAGGGGCAATCCAATAAAAACACAGGCGCAAACGAACAATGCTTAGAGGGTGTTGTTATTCGTCACGCGTTGGCTACAGATGAGCAAGAGTTTGCCACTTTAGCAGCAGCCAAAACATTGGCCACATGGAAAGCGGATATTGATTTAAAGAAAATCATTCCATTGTTTGAAATCGAAGAATTAGCTGTTGCTGATACTGAAGATACTTTCTTTGAAGGAAATAGCAAGTACAAGACTAAAAACGGGAAGAAAATCAGAACGTTCAACTGTTTCTTAGGTCTTTGTTCTCACGATGCTTTGACTTCTTACAACGGTAAGAAAATGAGAATCTATGAGTTTACTGATGCTCAGGAAATCAAAGGAACTACTCCAGACGGTGTGAAAGTAAAAGGGCAATTGGTAACAATTACAGTTGGAAAACGCATTGACGCAATGCCAGATAAACCGGCTCACACTCCGGTAACTTTGGAATATGCCGACTACAAAGAGTTTGAAAACAACGGTGTTATTGCAAAACCTACTTGGTCGCACATCGAGTTGAACGGTATTTTTGATGTAAACATCAATATTGTAAGTGCTTCTGCAACTTCTATCAAGTTTACAGTTGATGCTGGTTGTGCCGGTGATGTGGTGACTTCTTTAGAAACTGCTGATATTACCTTGAAAACTGCTGCAGGTGTTGCAGTAACACATTCATTTGTAGCTGCAGATCCTAACGGTGTTTATGAATTGACTGGAACTGGTTTTGTAACTGGTAACGTAGTAAACTTAAACGGTATTGTTTCTCAAACGGAAGCTACCTACGAAAGCGTTGCTCCAGCTCCAATAACTGTAGTATAACAGCATGAAACGTAACCAATACAAAGGAATTACGTTTGCTGAAAATTACAACAGAACTTTCGAGCAATTCAAATTGGAATTTGAGAATACTTGGGTATTCAAAGGCATTCCAGAAAAAGAGCGTTTATCGGAACTAAAAAAAGCTTTTAAAATAGCCACTAAAAAGGTAACTGACATAAAAGTCAATGATGCTGAAGTAGTTTCCGAATAGTATAATATTTAAAACTTATTGCATAAGAGGCTACAATCATTCAATGGTTTAGCCTCTTTTTTTATATAAATACGATGGCAAACTTCCAACAACAGCTTGAAAAATCAAAACGTATTGATGCCGAAACGGTTTCTGATGAACTATTCAAATTCATAAAATCAGTCAGCGCCTACATGGTGGAGTTGAACAAAAAGCAAATCAATGAAGATAGCCAGGATATTTACGGAAAAGCAATTGGTTTTTATTCCCGTGCTACTGAATTAATTACTAATGGAGCTAAAGGCGCTGGAGAACCATTCACTGGAGAAGACACCGGAAGTTTTTTAGATAAATTTTATGTAACGGTCCTTGATAATGTATTCTATTTTGGGTCAACGGATCCTAAAACAGATGATATTTTAGATAGTCCGCATTGGCTTTCTTCAAGCTTATTTGGATTGACTGACAAAAATTTAAAAGAAGTAATTGAAACCAGGATTAAACCATTTGTATTGAATTATTACCGTAAAGAATTAGGATTATGATTTATAAAACACTCCGTAAAATCCCAATGATCACCTTAATTGAAATCATTGATGATTTAGATATCACACGTCTTTCAGATGAAAAAACTCCTATCGAAGAATTGGTTTCAATCTGGGAAGTGATGTATCAGGAATATCAAGATAAATACAACAAACAAAACAGCCAAAAAGTATTCAGCCTTTCTAAAGAAATTGAATTTTTGGAAAAGAAATATGTTGTCATTAAATGTGCTGTTGAAGCTTTGAAATTTGATGTTCACCAAGAACTTATTGACATGTTATTGGATTACGGTTATCGCTTTAATCAGCAAAACTACAATGAAGATTTATTGCGTGTAGAACGCGAATGTGAGGGAATTATCCAAAAAATAAACATACTCAAAAACAGCCTTCCTAAAGAAGAAAAAAGCAATACTGACAGTGCTGGAACAATTATAAACGTAATGGCAAGCTACAGCTCAATTTTAGGGTATGACTTTGATTTTTATACGGTTTCAGTAGAGAAATTTTACTCCTTAGAAAACCAAGTCAAGCAAAAAGTAGCAGCAATAGAAAAACAAAACGCTAAAAAGAAATAACTATGGCCGAAGGTACGATAACCAGAAAAGAAATTATTACCGATGAAGCGTTAGCTTGGGGCGGTGAATATGCTAAAACATTGGATTTGGCCATTGGTAAACACAAGGAATTTGTTCAAGGTGTTTTGGCTTTGAATGATGCCAATAATTTATTAAGAGCATCTAATAATCAAAAGGATTATGTAGAAAATCAGAAGAAAGTAAATACTGAAAACCAAAAAACATTAGGGATTTGGAAAGAGCAAATTCAACTCGAAAACGCTTTGATCTCCACCAAAAAGAAAAATGAACTTGCTACTGAAGGAACTAGTCGTGCATTAGTAAAAGAAAGGCTTGAATTGGCATTAGTTAATAAACAAGTAAAACAGGAAGCATTAGAGCGTTTGGGATTGGTATCGGCTTATACTAAATTGAATCAAGCCAGAACTGATGCTAAAAACAAACTTCGGGATTTAATAGCTACAGAAGGAACATCAATTGAGCAAATTAAAAAAGCTCAAAAAGAATACGACACGCTTAATAAAAAAGTTATTGCTGCAGATCATGCTGTAGATGATTTTTCTAAAACCGTGGGTAATTACCCTTTCCAAAACGCTGCTAAAGGTCTTAGGAATTTAATTACTGCTTTTGGTGTAACTGGAGGTATAGCAGCTTTTGGTGGAATATTAAAAGGTGCTTACAACGAAATTAAAATTTTTGAACAGGGAGTAGCGGATTTAAGCGCAATCACTGGAGCAACAGGAAAAGACTTGGAATATTTAAAAAACCAAGCCATTGAATTAGGAAAAGGAACTAAAGGAGGTGCAACAGCAGTTGTTGAAGCATATAAATTAATAGCATCCGCAAAACCAGAACTACTTGAAAACGTACAAGCATTAAACCAAGTTACAGAAGCAGTTTTGACTTTATCAAAAGCATCTGGAATGGAAATGCCGGCTGCTGCAATTGCTTTGACTGATGCTATGAACCAATTTGGTGCACCAGCAGAACAGGCCGGTATATTTATTGACGCTTTGGCAAACGGAGCTAAGTTTGGTTCCGCTGAGATTCCACAAGTAACAGAGGCTTTACTGAAATTTGGAGCTGTTGCAAGAAGTTCAAATGTAGATATTCAAGAAAGTACCGCTTTAATAGAATTATTGGCTGAAAATGGATTGAAAGGAGCTGATGCCGGAACCGCTTTGCGTAATGTATTATTGAAAATAAGCGCTCCAGATGCTTTACCAAAAAGAGCTAAAGAGGAATTCGATAGGCTGGGAATTTCATTAGAAACACTAAAAGATAAGTCTGTTCCAATTCAACAAAGGTTGGAATTATTGAAACCTTTGTTAAAAGACAATGCTTCAATTGTAAAAATATTTGGTTTAGAGAATGCTACTGCAGCAATCAATGTTTTATCTCATACTGACAGGTTAAAAGACCTTACTTCTAAGATGTATGAAAACGGAACAGCAGCAGAACAGGCAGCAAAAAGATCTGATACATTACAAGGTGATACGGATAAATTAATCAGCACCTATGATAGTTTGATTCTTTCCTTAAACAAAGGATCTGGTGTTGTTACAGGATTTTTTAGATTTTTTGTTGATGGAGCAAGAGGCGCACTAGATGGATTGATAAAACTAAATTCTACTGTTGAAGAATTAGGAAATAAATCAAGGTCAAAAGGAGCTGAATACTCTTTAAAAGTATTTAACATAGAAAAAACGAAAGAAGAATTAGAAGCAAATAGAAATACGATAGCCCAAGAAATGGGTAAAACCACTGAATTGATAAATAAATTAACAAAAGAATTAAATGAGAGAAGTTTTTTGGCTTCATTCAATCCTTTTGCCAAAGGAAAAGCAGTGGCTAAAAAAGAAATAACTGACCTCTATAATACTTTAGGCCAGTATGAAGGGGCTTACAAGAAAATCCAAAGCAAGTTAAATCCTAAAAAAGTAACTATTCCTGGAGTGACTGATCCCGGAACTGAAACTGATAATGCTGATGCTGAAAATGCCAAAGAAAAAGCGGCACGCGAAAAAGCAGCAAAAGAGGCTTTGGATAGAGCAAAAAGGCTTTCAGATTCATTGTATGAGTTAGAAAAACAACGTTTGGAGCAAACCATCAGATTTAATCAAGAGATTGCCAATGATGATAAAGAAACGGATGAATTGAGAATAGCTGCATTGAATAACGCTCAGGTAAAACAAATTCAATTAACTGATTTGACTAAAAAGCATTTATTAGATGCCGATAAATTTGTTCTGGCAAAAGACAAATTAAATGCTAACGAAAAAATCAGAATCAAAGAAGATGCGGAAAATAAAATCATTGACATCAATAAAAAAACATCTGATGAAATTGATAAAATAAGAGTTTTTGACGAAGCAAAATATCAAAAAGAACTGGAAGATAAAGTTTCTAAACTCAATGTAGAACAAAATGCAGAATTAGAATCTGAAAACAGAAAGTTTCAATCTCTGGGAGACTTAGAAGCTATGTCTCAAAAAGACCGTGAAAAGGCAATCGAGGACCATGAGAGAAAGATTTTTGATATTAAAAAGCAATATTCCATAAAAGCATTAAAGCTTCAAATATCTAATCTTGAAACTGAATTAGCAGCAAGTGATTTATTACCTATAAACGAACAAATTTCAGCTGATAAAAGACAAAAAATAGCTGAAACATTAAGCAAGGCAAAACTTGATTTATCGGAGGTTGAAATCAGTGTAAACAAAAACAAAAATGAAGTCGATGTCAATTTAGAAAGAGAAAAAGCAGAAAAAATACTAGACATATCAGGTCAATTAACCGGAGCATTGACTGATTTGGCAAACGCTGTTTTTGATACAAAAATTCAGAATATTGAATATGAAATTGACAAAAACAATGAGTATTACGATAAGCAAATTGAGCTTGCTGGTAATGACGAACGCCAAAAAGACCTTTTAAGCAAAGAGCGTGAAAAGAAGAATGATGAGCTAGAGAAAAAGAAACGCAAGGAACAACACAAAGCAGCAGTTTTCAACAAAGCTTCAGCTGTGGCACAAGCAGGAATTAGTACGGCTCTTGCGATATTGGCAGCATTACAAACACAACCGTTTCTTCCTTTAGGTCCAACTATGGCAACATTGGCGGGAGTATTGGGAGCAATTCAAATAGGAGCCATTCTAGCTACTCCAATACCTAAATATAAAATGGGTCGTAAAGGTGGTCCAGCAGAAACTGCTTGGGTTGGTGATGGTTTTGTAAGTGAGGTTATTACAAAAGGTGACGGTTCAAATCCAAGATTAACACCAAATACGCCAACACTTACAAATTTAGATCAAGGAGATATCGTGCATAAATCTGTTGAAGATTACAACCGCTATATCCGAGCTTCCATTTTATCAGGATTCAATCAAGACCATAGAAAATTAAGTGAGTTTCAAATGATGCAAACTACAAATAGTTACGGTAAGGAAACTCTTGAAGAGCTGAAACGAAACACCAATGCTATTTTAAATAAAAGATTTCCATCGAATGATTCTCAACCAATGGATATTAATCACCACCTATGGAAAATGGGAAATACTAACTGGAAATAATGAGCGATATAAACCTAGCCTACAACGACAGAATACGATACACCTTGCAAAACAAATCACAAGGCTCACTGATTATCACTGAGCCTATTGGTTATAAAAATGACGAAAAAGAACTAACCAGACATGATCAGTATCACGGTATAATTTCAAGGTTTTCCAATGCTTCTAAATTTACAGGCAGCGGTAAAGACTACATCAAATTAATTGATGATATCGAAGGTATAAACGGTGAAATAATATCGAAGCGAGAGGAACGACACCCGCAAACAGATGAGTGGAATTTATCATATTCCGGTTACTTAGATCTTTCTACTTTAGAATTAGAAAATAATGAAGCTTCAATAAAGTTTAACTCCGGAGGCATTGAGCAACTTTTAAAAGCCAGGGAAT
This sequence comes from Bacteroidota bacterium, assembly GCA_040385875.1. Classification (GTDB taxonomy): domain Bacteria; phylum Bacteroidota; class Bacteroidia; order Cytophagales; family Spirosomataceae; genus JANMZR01. Next base: position 5,874 of record JAZKGO010000120.1, on the reverse strand, counting down.
CAGAACAGGTTGAAATAGACAGAACCACAACTATTGATGGAAAAACAATTCCGGCATTAGAACCAATCACCGTAGGGATGGATGGCCGAAGAATCTTTCTAAAAACTAAGTATGAAGTTCAGGAAGTAGAGAACAAAGTAAGGCTATACAACCAAACCAACGGGCAAACCAGAGGTAGTACAACTCCAGTTCCTTTGAATCTTACTGGTAAATCACATGAAGCGGCACAAAGTCCTATAGTGAGCACTTTGGTAGGGGATAACACTTGGGATAGGTCAGGCAATGGAGAAACGGGATTAATGTTATTTGCAATATCGGATAGAGACAGAATTCTAAAAATAAAATTTAGTGTTTCTTTCAAGGTTAACTTCTTGCAATTTGATGATATTAATTTCTTCAGGTTTTGGTTAAGGTTGGCCACCTATAAAAACGCTAGTGATTATATATTCAAAGAAAACAGAATGCTATTCACGGATGACAGTTATAGTCGTTTGAATGGGAAAACATTCTCCGTAAATTTTGAAGATACAATTACGCTTTTAGCGGGTGAAAGTTTAGCATTAGTTTTTGATCAGAATTTTGATGGTGCAAACGGTCACAGCGCTCACCTTGAAATACAACCTGAAAACATAGTAAGTAGTTTTTTTATCGAAGAAGATTCTTTCTTTGAGAAGTCACAATCAAAAGCAGTTTTGGCACATGAATTATTAGACCGTTTAGTGACTATTGGAACGAATAAAGAGAACGCCTTTTATTCAGAATTTTTAGGAAGAACGGATTTAGGTTATCCGGTTGATGGACCAGGATCGCTTATCGGAGTTGCACATGGTTTTTGGATTCGTCAATTTGATAAATTACCTATTCCTACTGAAAATCCTAAAGTTGAAAACTTATTCAAGCCTTTGACAACTTCATTTAAAGATGCTGTTGCTTCATTAGATGCTGTTCATAATATTGGAATAGGAATTGAAACCGTAGGCAATAAAGAGCGCGTTAGGCTGGAGGAGTTATCTTATTTCTACAATAATAACGTTACGATTCGTTTGCCTTTGCAGGTAAAAAAAGTCAAACGATACAAAGCCACAAATTACTATTATTCCGGATTGGAGTTTGGAAGCGAAAAAGGAGGTGATTATCAAGAAGCGATGGGATTGGATGAATACAATACTAAATCCACGTTTACAACAGTCATCAACCGAGTAAAAGAAACGTATTCCAAAATTTCAAAATACCGCCCTGATTCGTACGGAATGGAGTTTGCCAGACGCAAACCAAAATCCTTAAACGATACTGAAGATACGCCTTATGATACGGATAATTTCATAATGGATTTAAAGCGAGGTGTGACATCTATTTTTGAGCAAAGAAAATGGCAGGATGATTTTGAAAAAGAGCCAACAGGCGTTTTTAATCCTGAATCAGCCACTAACTTACGTTTCTCACCATTCAATTGCTTATTGCGTCATTCTTGGTGGTTTGGTGGTGGTTTCAAAAAGTATTTGACTGATTATGTAAGCTACGGAAGCTCCACCGCCAACAGTCAATTAAAAACAAAATTGATTGGTAAAAATGAATATGCCGAAAACGGAAACATCATTAATTCAGAACTAATGAAAGCGCGTTTCTTCCCGGAGTGGATAGAATTTGAACATGTGTGTAGCTTTGAAGTGATGCAAATGGTGGAGGGAAAAACGGTAATTCTAGGGAAAGAGATTATGAATTTTTATGGATTGGTAGAATTTATAAACGAGAATAACGAGAAAGAAAAAGGATTCCTTTTCAACTTGAAACCAAACGGAAAAGGACAATGGAAAGTATTAAAATCAAACAGATAAAATCATGGCAAATTCTAAAATAACAATCAATTTTGTAATCGTTCCGGATGCCGGTACATTTCTAAACATAACAGAAACAAGTTTAAATATTCCCTTGTTTGAGAACTTTGTGGAAAGTAGGCTTTCCAGTAATCAAGTAAGCATTCCTACTTTTACTCCAGATGATGGAATACATCCAGATAGGTATTTTGGTTTCATTTCTACAAACTACAAGAATGCTTTTAATTTAGATCATAACGCGTCTGGATTGTTTACCGTAGTCAGTACAAGCGGTCCTGTTAATTCAGGTCTTGGAACTGTGGTCATAACTGCGAACTATCCAAATGCTAATTTTGTGATAAATGGATCTACAGCCGGAGCTACCATAATTACTGACAATCAGGAAGTGGTACCTGATTTTAATATTTCAAACGTAAGTTTTAGTACAGCCACAACAGACCAATCACAAAAAGTAAAAATAAATGTGACAACTTCTGAGTTGGCTACTAAGATTATTTCGCCTTTTGCATTAAACGGAAATACTGATAATCCATTTAGCTTTGATTGGTTGAGAGGTCAAACTATTAATGTAACAGTAGAAAACGCAGCAGGAATTCAAGCCACGCAATCAGTTGTATTGCCAGCTTTATTAAACGCGCTTAACTTTTCTTCACAAATAAATAATAGTCCAAACGGAGCTACCGTAGTAATCCAAAACACATCTAGCAACGGATTAGTATTGCAGTATTCATTAGATAATGTAACATTTCAATCTTCGAATGTGTTTCCAGGATTAGAAACAGGAAATTATACTTTTTATGTGATAGATCAATTTGGAGGTGCAATTTCCAAAGCATTTGAAATCACAGAGAACGGGATTTATACGCCTTACTTTTATATTTCAAAATCAAATTCATTTCGTTTTGCCAATAGAATCACTTTTGGAGATTCGGCAAATTATAAAAATGACGAAAATACATTAAGCTGTGAAGTAGATTCTAAAATTCCGTATCAAGAAATACAGCAGTTTCAAAGTGCTGATGTTATTACAACGCAATTCAAATCGAATTATCAGACCAACACGGCCAAAATCATAAAATCAGATGCAAGTGAGGTTTCTATTCCAGTTATTAAAATGTCAAATAACATTGGCATAAAAGATAAATTAGATGCTATAAAGTACAATCTTGGCGATGGGAAAACAGGAATTTACTTTTTATCTGGAAATAGATATGACTTCGCTACCAATGCGGTTACAGAACCGTATTTGCTAAACGGAGCATTGCCGGAATGGGCTCAAATAGGTAATTACATTCAATTAGGCACTTCATGGTTTCTTATCGAAGAAAGCGTTTATGATGATGCCAAAAGTGCTGATGTACTTGTGATTTCAAATACCTACACCGGAATTGATACAGCTGTAATTGTAGCCTCTATTTACAACCGTGAAAACTATGAAATCTATGAGTTTACAATGGACATGGTTGATTATATAGATCAGTATTTCAGAGTAAGGATTAATAACACGGATTCTCATTTTACAGAATTAATTCATTTGAGTGAAATGATTTGGTGCAAAGTAAAACATGAAAAAGTGCTTGAAATCAGTTACCGAAATTCAACCAATACGGATATGTTTTATGCAACCGGAATTACGAATCTTATCAGAGTTCCGTATCATTTAATCAAAGGAAAAGTAGATGAAGATTCTGAAACGAATAAAACAGATACCACCGCTATTTTATTGAACGCTGATCTGTATGAAGTAGATGATTTTGTTTTCGAGCCTGTAACTAAAGAAATGTGGAGAAAACTGATGCAAGCTCTATCGCATGAAATAGTCACGATAAATGGCGTAGGATATGCAAAAAACGGAAATTTCAATTATGAAGGACCGCTGGAAGATTCTAATTTATATGTACTGACTGCTACCATGATTAAAACAGGAAGTGTTTACAACTCTCAAAATTCTGGAAGTCTTGATTTTAATAGTTCATCCGTTGAGGTTCCGGCATTGATAGCTACAGAAAATGGATTTGTGAGTTACTAATTAAGGCGAATTCGCCACAATTAAAAAAGCCACTAAAATTAATTAGTGGCTTTTTTTGATAAGTTATATCTACATTTTTTACATAAACACATTTTATATTTATGATTGTTTACGGTTTCAAAATATGTACAATTTGGACATTGCTCTACTGTAATTTTTTTTACAAAAACAGAGGTTAAAATAAACTGATTAGGACTGATTTCATAAAAACTATTAAAATCAACATCTTTTAAAACCAAAGGTAGGTATGTGACATCCATGTTAGTTTTTATCTTTTAATTCAAATATTTTCTTCTTAGTTGCATCATCAATAATAGAAATATTCCTATGTTCATGATGATGATAATGTACGGATTTATCAATAAATACATTTCTATTATCTTTTTTGTCTGGGAACAATAAACCTCCAACGGTTTTGCCTATAAGCCAACCGCCACCAACAAATACAACAAAAAGAATAAATAAAAATGTCCACATAAATCAAAGTTACAAAAATTTAACGCCTGATATTCATACAATATTTATTTAGACCGATTCTAAATAGAATATATTTTGTTACATTTGTATAAATAAAAAAGCGATAAAACATGGATTTCAAAACATTCGTAACAGAAAGATTAGCGGCTTTGACAGCTAATTACAATGCAATAGGCACGAATGCCAAGAAAATTGATGAATTGCCTGTACAAGCAAATTTAGATCCAGCCTCAAAAATTCATGTTTCAAGAGGCGGGGATTCTGAGAGCTTAACCGTTCAACAAATAATTAATGCCGTTTCTTCCGGTTCTTATGATAAATTATTAGCTATTGGAGAAATAGAATTAGTTGGCAATGTAGCTACGATTTCAGCAAATGCTCAGTGGAAAATAGGTGATACTTACTACGGAAACATTGCTGCAATAGAAAGAACAATTCCGTATTGTGCCACTGGTTTTTCAAGAAAAGATATTTTAGTTGCTAATACTTCAAATGATATTGTTTTGGTTCAAGGACCAGAAACAGCAGGAGAAATTGTAATAGCTCCAAACATTCCAATTGACACCGTTTTTATTACAGAAATGGATGTCACTGATTCTACTGTTGGAACTCCTACAATACCAATAATAACAGATGATTTTGTTCTAAAAAGAGAATCACAAGATTACCTAATCAACTATTTTGACGCTGTAGTTGAAGAAGTATATTTAAGTGACGAAAGGGCTTCTTTAAGTTTCACTGGCTCAAATACTGATGTAAAATCCATTCGATTAAGTGAGGAATTCATGCGATTAGGGAAGTTGTTTACTTTCAAAAATCGTCAAACTATTCCAGTAACATTTTGGCATAATTCCGGAACTGGAAACGTAAAAATGTTATTCCCAAATGAAGAGAATTTTGTTTTAAATCCAAATGAAATTATCCAATTTTCATTAAACATAAATGATTCTAGCACGCCAAAATTAGAATACATAGGCGTTGCCGGTGGAGTTGGTTTACCAATTGATATCACTGATGTTACAGGATTGACTGCTGAGTTAGATTCAAAGCTTGATGCGGCTGATTATAACAACCATTTCAAAGGCGTTTACCTAACTGAAGCTGCATTAATCACAGCACACCCAACCGCTAGTGTTGGCGATTACGCACAAGTCAACGAAGTAGGTGCAGCAGATGTGGTGAACTACAATTGGGATGCAGAAGAAAACATTTGGGTAAAAAATGCAGTAGCCGGAAGCGGTGCCACAAATACTGATGAATTACCGGAAGGAACTGCTAATTTTTATTTTACTGTAACACGATTTTTAGCAAATCTTACCTATCCTAATGTCATTGCCGCTTTAGGTTTTACGCCATCTACAGCACCAAACAACGCTCAGAAAAACTCCGACATTACAAAGGCTGAAATAGAAGCGAAATTAACGGGTGAAATTACATCGCATACGCATCAAAGAACAGACACACAATCGTTTGCAATAAGTGACCTTACCACTGCATTAGCAACTGGTGATGTACACGTAGGATATGCAGCGT
>JAZKGO010000119.1:0-1732 GCA_040385875.1 Bacteroidota bacterium | reverse complement strand
CCCCACTCACCGTTTGGGACGAAAATAGTTCGAAAGCTCATTGGCGAAATAGGAAAGACAAAAATCAGCCATTTTTCTCAATTTTTAATTTAATGGTTACCCACGAAAGTATGGTCTGGTTAAAAGCCAAAGAACCGTTGTTGGTCGACCCGAAAACGGTGGAAGTACCACCCTATTATCCTGACGACAGTATTTCTCGGGTAACCATCGCCCGTTTTTTGACCAATGTGATGATAATGGATAAGCAAGTGGGTGAGATTTTGCAACAATTAAAAGACGATGGACTCTATGACAATACAATTATCTTTTTTTACAGTGACCATGGCGATGGAATGCCCTATGTAAAACGTGAAGTTTTGGATCGAGGGATGAGAGTTCCATTGATTATTAAAGCACCTTTTTTGGCAAAAAATACTACTGATAATCAGATGGTTAGCTTTGTGGATTTTGCCCCAACAGTTTTGTCGTTGGCAGGTATTCCAATTCCAAAATCAATTCATGGGCAAGCTTTTTTAGGATCACAAAAGGCCAAAAACCAAAGAAAATATGTGTATGGCGCCCGAGATAGAATGGACTCAGAATATGACCGTGTGCGGGCTGTTAATGATGGACAGTTTACCTATTTGAAAAATTATATGCCTCAAATGCCTTATTACCAAAATGTGAGATATCGATTACAAAATCCGATTATGACCAATATCTTAAAACTCAAAGCGGCTGGTAAATTAAACGAAAAACAGCTGCACTGGTTCAAAGAATCAAAGCCAGAGGAGGAACTTTATGACTATAAAAATGACCCGCATGAAATGAATAATCTGGCTGGTAACCCATTGTATATCAAAAAGTTATTTGAACTAAGGGCGGCCCATCAAGCATGGATAAAAAGATATAAAGACAGCGCTGAAATACCAGAAATGGAAATGGTAAATACCTGGTGGGGAGGCAAAGAGACGGCACCCTCAACAGAAATGCCGATTGTAAATTACACAGGAAATAAGGTAACCATTTTATGCAAAACCAAAGGAGCTTCCATAGGTTATCGAAAGTCGGTCAATGACAACTGGAAAGTTTATGATCAACCAATCCCTATTCAAAAAGGGGATTCTTTGTATATTGTAGCCCAAAGAATTGGCTATTCATTAACTAAAACGTCTACACGGTTTTAAAAGCCCATCTTAATTGGAGAGGCTGGGCGGGGTGCTTATCCAGAGGTTAAAAATATTGAAGAATGGGGGTGGAACAAGCCGCAAATTGAGTACAATTCCATAGAATAGGGTTGAAACTAGCCTGAGATTGAGCAATATTCCATAAAATAGGGGTTGCAACCCCTATTCTAGGGAATATTAATTAAGAAAGACAGTTTTCTGAGGGGTATTTTATTTTCAACTAATTGGTTACTAACGTATTACAAAATTATATTTCGATGAAAAAAGCGCTTTTTTTAGCAACAATTTCTGTCCTATTGAGTGCATTAATATCCTCACAAAAAGTCGCAAAACCCAAAAATATTATTTTCATTTTGGCCGACGATTTGGGCTATGGTGATTTAGGATGCTTCGGCTCCAAAATTATCAAAACGCCTCATTTAGATAAAATGGCAGCTGAAGGCATAAAGCTGACCAATTTTTACAGTGGGAGTACTGTTTGTGCACCCTCTCGATGTGCTTTGATGACGGGCCTGCATACAGGCAATGCCTATATCAGAGGCAATGGCGAGGTATCACTCCGAAAA
>JAZKGO010000118.1:0-39988 GCA_040385875.1 Bacteroidota bacterium | reverse complement strand
GGCACAATAGACACAACTGGTGCAGTAATTGCCTCTGGCACAATGATTGGTGAGGAAGCTCTTAAAATTAGCACAATCGTAAAGTTTTCACAAAATGTATTGCTGGGTTTGGCTGCATTTGCCATTTCAGTTTATTGGACTTATTCCAACAACCAATCGGATGTGGTAAAGGAATCAAAACCAACTTTGGGTTTGATTTGGGAACGATTTCCAAAATTTGTGATTGGTTTTGTGGCGGCATCTTTGCTTTTTTCTTTTTTTATTAGTCCTGAAAAAATAGAGGCGGTAAAAGGTGGCTTAAAATCGATTCAAGGACTTTGGTTTGCTTTAGCATTTACAAGTATTGGTTTGGAAACGAAGTTCTCCGATTTATTTAATAATGAAGGGAAAAAGCCGCTATATGCCTTTTTGATAGCGCAACTTTTCAATGTATTTATTACATTGGCTATTGCCTACTTTTTGTTCAAATAATCCATTATTAATCGAAATCTATTTTGCACCCAGAATATTCTTTGAGGCAGCTCACCTTCTATTTTTTGAAATTAGGCACCATTGGTTTTGGCGGGCCAGCGGCATTAATCGGTTATATGCATCGGGATCTGGTTGAAAAAAAAGAGTGGATAACCGATCAGGATTATAAAGAAGGCCTGGCTTTGGCTCAATTGGCACCAGGTCCATTAGCCGCACAGTTGTCAATTTATTTAGGCTATGTACATTATCATATACTAGGTGCTACTTTGGCAGGTTTTGCTTTTGTTGTGCCTTCGTTTTTGATGGTAATCGCATTGGGCTATGCCTATACTCTTTATGGAGGGTTACCGTGGATGCAATCGGTGTTTTATGGGATTAGTGCTACCGTAATTGGTATTATTGCTTTGAGTTCTTACAAACTAGCAAAAAAATCGCTCGGCAAAGATTATTTCCTTTGGTCGATTTTTGGGGTAACGGCAGCCTATACTATTGCAACTGAGTCCGAAAGTGTTTGGCTATTTATTTTGGGAGGCTTGGCCTACATGATTTTCAAATCTCCCCCCAAACTATTTCAGTCAAATAGTTTTGTTCCTTTTGGGTTAAGTTTATTTGGCCTAAGCTATTCTGAATCAGACACTTTAATCAAAATTGCCCTTTTTTTTGCCAAAGCTGGCGCTTTCGTCTTTGGTAGCGGTTTAGCTATCGTCCCCTTTTTATATTCTGGAGTTGTAAAAGAATATCATTGGCTTAATGAACAACAGTTTTTGGATTCGGTAGCTGTGGCCATGATTACGCCTGGCCCGGTGGTGATTACAGTGGGCTTTATTGGCTATTTAGTTTTAGGGCTTAAAGGTGCCACGGTTGCAGCATTGGCTACTTTCTTGCCCTGTTATTTATTCACGATAATTCCTGCTCCCTATTTCAAAAAATACGGGCAAATTCCTTCCATTAAAACCTTTGTGGAAGGAATCACTTCTGCGGCCGTTGGGGCTATTTCTGGAGCTGTAGTTATTTTGGCTAAAAAGTCATTAATCGACTTCAACACCATTGTAATTGCATTGGTTACGATATTAGTAATGTTGAAATTTAAAAAAGTTCAAGAGCCCATAATTATTATCGCTGCAGCGCTAATAGGCTATTTAATAAAAAATTCGTAAGTATTGTATCTCCAAAATGAGAGAGTGAAAATTAAATTTTTTTCTGACTAATGAGCAAACTAGAATATTGGCTAAGAGGGCCAATTCCTGAAATTCCTATTCTTTTGCAACCAATCGCACATGCTTTATTACAAGTTCAAGAGGAGTTGGAAGTGGTATTGGAAAATTTTCCCGAAGCAAGTCTGTGGGAAAAGCCAAGTGGAGTGGCTTCGGTAGGTTTTCATTTACAACATTTGGTGGGTGTCTTAGACCGTCTTTTTACCTATGCAAAAAATGAGACACTAAGCAAAGAACAACTAGAATATTTGGTTAATGAAGGAAATGAAAACCCAAATCTTTCTGTCAAAATTTTACTAAATGCCTTTGCTGAGCAAGTTGAAAAATCATTACAACAACTCAAAACAACAGATTCAGCAGAATTGGCAGACCTGCGCCTAGTGGGTCGAAAACTGCTCCAATCCACAACTCTTGGTTTATTATTTCATGCAGCAGAACATACTACTCGCCATTTTGGACAATTGTTAGTAACTGTACGTATGCTAAGGTAAATATTAAGCCTTTTTGAAAGGTAAGACTATTTTATTAGTCTACTTGTATTATAGATTATATATACTTATATTTGTTCAATAAATATAATTCAAAAAATATTCCACAAATAACAAATTTAATACGATGAAAGAAATTGTAATATACTCGCATTCAGATGGCTGGAAAATTTGCACCAAAGTAAGTTATACTAAATATTATCTCCTATTGCCCTTGTTTTTAATCATTAAAGGATTTTTGTTTATAAAATTTGGCTTACCTGGTTTGCTAAAATTATAAATTGATATAAAATTAATCATCATAAAACTAGAATTGTGCCGGAGCTTGACAAATTGCGAGCTCCATATATTTTAAATAATGCTTGTCCTTTCAATTATGTGTTTTACTGGAATGCCAATTGGGGTGTTCCAAGTAAGCACTGAGATTTATTATTTGTCCTATAAGCGCAACAATAGCGGATTTAAAGCATTCCGAAAAAACTAAACAAACTATATTTTATATGGTAGTCAATTTTTTAGCTTTTGCTATTCCTTTTTTTTTATTTTTTATCGGTTTGGAATATCTGATTTCCAAAAAAAATGGCAAAAATTATTTCAAATTCAGTAGCTCAGTTGCCAATCTCAATATAGGTATTGTTGAGCGACTGACCGACTTGTTTGTCGCTGGCAGTTTCTATTTTTTTTACGACTATTTACATCAAAATTTTGCCCTTTTCAATATAAAGGCCATTTGGTGGCAATGGCTTTTGCTGCTTCTGGCTACTGATTTTCTTTGGTATTGGTATCATCGTTTTGGTCATGAAATCAATTTGTTTTGGGGCTTTCATGTAGTACATCATACAAGTGAAGAATTTAACTATACCGCAGCCACTCGCATTACCTTTTTTCAGTCTTTTGTAAGAACCTTGTTTTGGGCCATTTTGCCAATAATTGGTTTCCCTGCCGAAATGATTACCACTATTTTATTAATTCATGGTACCTATCCTTTTTTTACACATACACAAACAATTGGGAAATTGGGCTGGCTTGAATACATCATTGTGACCCCTTCGCACCATAGAGTACACCATGCCAATAATGAGGCCTATCTGGACAAAAATTTTGGAGATATTTTCATTTTTTGGGACAAAATATTTGGCACTTATGCAGAAGAAAAAGAAGAAGCTACTTTCGGCCTCACCAAACAGCTTCAAAGTTATAGCTTGCTTTGGCAACACTTTCATTTTTTAGTGGAGCTTTTTTATGCTGTTATTGGCGAAAGAGGCTTGGTGAATAAACTAAAAATGCTGTTTGGCTCTCCAACAAAATTTGACCCTGCTTTACGGAGTAGACTTGAAAAAACATTTCTATCCAAGCATAAAGTGAGTGCAAAATCCAGTCGCTTTAAAAATTATATTGTTGGGCAAATGGTGTTATCGTTGGCTTTTTTGTTTTGTTTGCTTCTTTTTGGAGAATATTTAAGTATATCATTAAAAATATTAACGACAACGTTTCTCTTCGTTACGGCTGTTAATTGTGGAGCCATTTTAGAGCAAAAGCGTTGGGTTTTTTATCTGGAAATCATCCGTTTACTTATTGTTTTTGTTTCTTTTTATGAATATTTCCCCATACAAACGATTAATTTGGCTATTGGTTTGGCTATTTATTATCTGCTTTTCGATCTGGATCTTTACAAGAAAGCTAATCAGCAATATCTGAAGTATATTTATGGTAACTAAATATCTTTTCAATACTGCTCGCATTCGTTAACTTTGTGACAGTTTTTGGCAATTAATTAATTTTTTATGAAAAAAGTATATCTGAGTGATTCGGGCCCGAAAGTATCTGAGGCAATTTATGGTTTTTGGCGTTGGGAAGATTTGGGTGGCCAAACCACCACCAAAATGGAAGAAATCATCAATTTGTGTCTGGAACTGGGCATCAACACTTTTGATCATGCCGATATTTATGGTGATTTTACTATCGAAGAGCATTTCGGAAAAATCATTAAAAATAGATCTTTCAAGCGAGAAGACATTGTCCTTTTCAGTAAATGTGGAATTAGGAAATCGGCCAATGGTAAGTTTAATTATTTTGATAATTCGAGAGAATACATCCTCAAATGTGTCGATAATTCACTTAAAAGCCTAAATACTGATTATCTAGATATATTTCTGCTCAACCAATACGATCCATTAGCTGACCCAGAGACAACCGCTGTGGTGCTTGACGAAATTGTAAGACAAGGAAAAGCGAAGCATATTGGTGTGGCTAATTTCAATGTATTTCAACATCAATTATTAGCTTCTTATTTGAGGACCCCAATCGTTACCAATCATATCGAACTCAATTTGATGAACATCTCTGCCGTTGAGGATGGTCGATTAGACTTCACCAAACAGTCTTTTAGCAAACCTTTGGCTTGGGCTCCATTGGCTGGTGGCGAAATATTGGATGGTAAAGAGGGCAAAGCTCTTTTTCTAAAACAAAAATTAGAAGAAATTGGCCAAAAATATGGCGCCAACATTGAGCAAACGGCTGTGGCTTGGCTTATGCAATTGGGCACTTTACCCATCATCGGTTCGCTTTCTGAAGAACGCATCCGTAATGCGGCAAGCGCCTCAGCTATTAAATTAAACCAAGAAGACTGGTATGAGATTTACCTTTTGAGCAAAAATCTTCGATAGTCAATCCGATAATTATATTTCTAACGATATTCAGTAAATTTGTGAAAAAATTTACTGAATATTGAAATCCCTCTTCCTTGCTTTAATCCTTCTATTGTTTCCCTTCAGTTGTGTTTTTTCACAAACAGTAATTACTGACCAAAAACTTTATTGGCTGAGATATTACAACCAATTGTCGTTGAATAAAAGATGGACGATGCATAATGAGTTTGAAAATCGCAGGTTTTTGGATAATAACCGCCAGCATCATTTTATCACGCATTCTCGTATTCATTATAAAATATTACCTAATATTGAAATCGCAGCAGGGTTCTGTTTTTCAAGGCAAAGTCCTCAAAATCAGTATAGTACGACATCATTAGTGGTACCTGAATATCGTTTGGAGCAAGAGTTTTCTGTTCAAAATCAAGTTTCAAAACGGATTAGCATCCATAATCGCTTGAGAGTGGATGAGCGTTATATCACAAAAAACAATGGTCTTTCCCTTTCTGATGGTTTTGATTTTAATTTTAGATTCAGGCATCGAATTCAGGTAATCTTGAGCTTGAATAAGCCAGAATCCAATTTACCACTTTTGTTTAAGGCAGGGAATGAGGTAATGATCAATTCTGGAAAAACAATTCTTTACAATCATTTTGACCAAAGTCGGCTTTTATTAAGCTTTGAGAAAAGTCTTAATAGAAATTTTTCGGCTGAAATTGGTTATATCCATTGGTATCAGCAAAGGCCCTCAGGCAATGAATTTTTTAATCGGAATATCTTAAGATTAACCCTTTTGCATAAAATTGAACTCGCAAAAGCTAAAGATTCTTAAAATGATGTTTTTCAATCAGCCAATCTAAAAACTGTTCATTTGATCGATTTACAATTTGAAACACCTCTTCAAAATCGGACTGATCTCCATAATAGGGATCAGGAACAGAAGTTTTGGTGTTCCCTTCCGGATCAAATTTTCTAAGTAAAAAACAAGATTCTTCTGACTGATGAATCCCAAAGGCTCTTAAGCTTAGTAACTGAATATCAGCCAAATTATTCGAATCCATTGCCACTATATAATCAAAATCCAAAAAATCTTGAATATGAATTTGTCGGCACTTGTGGGTTAATATAAGGTGATGATTTTCTGCATTTTGTCGGGTTCTTCGATCAGGCAAATTTCCAATATGATAGTCGGCGGTGCCAGCAGAATCAACCGAAATTATATTGGAAAGGTTTTTTTCTTTGATTAATTTTTCCATCGTGCCCTCTGCAATAGGCGAGCGACAAATATTACCCAAACAAACATAAAGGATTTTTATCCTTTTAACCCCTGGAGTGGGAATTTTTGTCGGCATAAATATTCTATTTGTAATACTTAAATGATTGCCATGAGAACTATTTCATCGAATGCAATGGAAAGAGGGCTTTTAGGGGGTTTCAATTGGCTTATTATCTTTATCCACAATCACAAATACTTCCTCATTCTTCTTTTTCATGAAATACTTTTCACGAGCAAACTTTTCTTGTTGTTTATGATTGCCAAATACCTCTAGTCGTTCCTTTTCAACTATCCTTATTTTTTCGTCGTAAAAATCAGCCTCTTCCCTTAGTTCTGCTATTTTTTTGTTTAGTTTCAGAATAGAGCCAAAGTCATTGCTATCAAAAAAGGACATCCAAATCACCAATCCACAAAAAGTATAGGTGTAGAATTTGTGTTTATCCAGAAAGGTGACGAGGTTATAAAACATTGTAAGAATGTCTGAATCAGGATTGGCAGGATTTTACAATTTTCAAGATGTTTTTTAAAATTTCTTCATCAAAAATCCTGCCAATCCCAAAATTAATTTAATCCTGATTCAGACGACTATTTATTTAGAATTTCAATCCCGGGAAATAAGCTGTTTCTCCCAATTCCTCCTCAATACGAAGCAATTGATTGTATTTCGCCATACGGTCAGAACGAGAAGCTGAACCCGTTTTGATTTGACCAGTATTCAATGCAACCGCTAAATCAGCAATTGTACTGTCCTCCGTTTCACCTGAGCGATGGCTCATGATGTTTTTGTAAGAGTTGCGTTTTGCCAAATTAATGGTATCAATGGTTTCAGAAAGTGAGCCAATTTGGTTTACTTTCACTAAAACAGCATTCGCAACGTTTTGCTCAATACCCATTTGCAATCTTTTTACATTGGTTACAAACAAATCGTCACCCACTAATTGGATTTTTTTACCCAACTGTTTAGTATGTTCAGCCCAGCCAGCCCAATCATCTTCCGCCATACCGTCTTCAATAGAAATAATTGGGTATTTATTGGCCCAAGTAGTCCAATAAGCCGCCATTTCCATCGAATTCAATTGCTTTCCATCCGATTTTTTGAAAGTATAAAGACCCGTTTTTTCGTCATAAAATTCCGAAACAGCGGCATCCATGGCGATAAAAATATCTTCGCCAGGCTTATAGCCAGCTTTTTCAATTGATTGTAAAACGATTTCTACCGCCTCCTCATTGCTTTTGATGTTTGGGGCAAAACCACCTTCATCACCCACGTTTGTCGAGTATCCTTTGCTTTTCAACACTCCTTTCAAAGCATGAAATACCTCCACTCCCATTCTCAAGGCTTGCGAAAAAGTATCTGCTTTGGCAGGCATTACCATAAATTCCTGAAAGTCAATTGAATTGTCGGCATGTGAGCCACCATTCAAAATATTCATCATCGGTACTGGCAAGGTATTGGCATTCACACCTCCCACATAACGATACAATGGAATTCCTAATTCTGAAGCCGCTGCACGAGCAACTGCCAGCGAAACACCCAAAATTGCATTGGCTCCTAATTTGCCTTTGTTGGGAGTGCCGTCCACTTCAATCATAATCTTATCGATTAGATTTTGCTCAGTCACTTCAATGCCTAATAATTCAGAGGCAATCTCCTCATTTACGTTTTCTACTGCTTTCAAAACTCCCTTCCCAACATAAACGGATTTGTCATCGTCACGAAGTTCTACTGCTTCGTGGATACCCGTTGAGGCTCCTGATGGCACGGCGGCACGGCCAAAAGCACCCGTTTCGGTACGAACATCAACTTCAATTGTAGGGTTGCCTCTAGAATCTAGAATTTGGCGAGCATGGATTTGCTGAATTGCACTCATTTGGATTAATTTTTGTTTATGTTTTAAAAGAAAATTCTAGATAAATAATTAATAGGACCTTTTCGTTATGAATTTTTCCATTAAGTTCTACTAATTTTAGCTACAAATTAAACATTTTTTCAGCAAAGGTTTGGCTTATAGCAGGTTATTCTTGCACAATTATGATAAAAATACAAAATAAAATTAGTGCATTTATATTTATTGCCTTAGTTAATTTGGCAAATTTTGGAATAATAGTTGCACAAACTGTTTCGGTGGAAGAATTTCAAACCAAAATCTCAGCAATCAATAACCCACAACTGATTGACGTCCGCTCTCCGGATGAATTTAAAACAGGGCATTTGATTGCCTCTAAAAATGTCAATGTGAAGGATGCAGACTTTGCCCAACAGATTGAAAAGTTGGATAAGACGTTGCCCGTTTTTGTCTATTGTCTCACTGGTCTAAGAAGTAAATTGGCGACAGAAATTTTCTCCAAAAGTGGTTTCGTTTCTGTAATTGAATTGGAGGGTGGTTATTCTAATTGGATAATAGCAAAAAAGCCAATAGAAAGTCCAGCAAAAGCCCTCAATACCTCGGGCAAATATTCAAAAGAAGAGCTGGTAGATTTAATCAAAGAAAACAAGCTCGTCTTAATTGATTATTTTGCAGAATGGTGCGGCCCATGCAAAAAAATGGATCCGTTTATTCAAAAGCTCAAAAAAGAGTTTGATGGAAAGGTAAAGGTGATAAAAATCGATACCGACAAAAACAGAGGCATTGCCATTCAAAACCTTGTTTCAGAGCTACCAACGGTTGTTTTTTACAAAAATGGCAGAGAGTTTTGGCGAGGAGTGGGCGAGCAGGACGAAGAGTTTATCCGAGAATTATTTGAGTTGAACGTGGAGAAATAATAGTGATTTTTAGCGGACTAAAAATGAAATACTCTCTAATTTGCGAATCAAATTTTTGATGGATGGGAATAAATAAGTCAACAATATTGATTAAAACCATAATCAATGCATCATCCGAGAGAGTATGGAAAGCTTGGACGGATGCTAGTCTGATAATGAACTGGTTTGGATCAGACCCTAAAGGCACGGTATTGATGGCAAAATTGGACGTACAACCCGGAGGTTATTTTGAAGTTAGATTTCAAGATTCTGATGGGACTGAACACTCCTGTTTTGGTATTTATAATGAGGTGCGGGAGTTTAACCAATTAAGCTTCTCTTGGAATTGGAAAAGTGAACCAGGCGTTGAGTCTTTTATTGAATTGTCTTTGGTTGCTGAAGGCAATTCCACCCGAATGCAGTTGGAGCATTCAAATCTTGGAATTGGTTCAAAACACGACTATATTAAAGGGTGGCAAAGTACTTTTGCTAAACTTGATGGGCTCCTGAATGCTTCGGTTTGATTTTTTAAGATATTGAAACGGCTGAAACAATGTGTTCAAATAGTCTTTTACATTTAAAAATATTGAAATAAAGGATTCAACTCCTTAATAAATTGATATTTTGAATATTTACTTGTGTAGATTTGTTTGTGCTGAATAGTAGCGATTAATAAACTATGATTAATTTTTTTCATAAAGTAATTGATGTTCTTGCCGAAGAAAAGATACCGTATATGCTCTCTGGGAGCGTGGCAATGGGTTTGTATGTGATGCCAAGGGCCACCAGAGACTTTGATTTTGTGGTACAATTGGAGCCAAAAGATATTCTAAGCTTTGTTTCCCACTTTGCAGAGGGCTATTATTGTAATATTTCGTCAATTGAAGAGGCTATCAAGTTTCAAACAATGTTTAATATTATCGACCATCAATCGGGATATAAAGCGGATTTTGTGATTTTGAAAAGTCAGCTATTCAGACAAGTAGAATTTGAAAGACGACAAAAATTCTCTTATTTTGAAAAAGAAGTTTTTGTGGTTTCGGTTGAAGATTTATTGATTTCAAAATTAATTTGGATTCAAGAATTTCAGTCCAGTTTACAAAAGTCTGATATTGAGCAACTTTGGGAATTAGAAAATATAGATAAAACTTACATCAGAAACTGGATTAAAGAGTTGAAATTAAATGCATTTGGCATTATTTGAATATGACTGACACACCCAAAGAAATCAAAAACTTGCAGTTAAAAATCTGGTTGTCCAAAAGTCCTGCAGAGCGCCTCCACCAAATGTTGGTTGACAATGAAGCCCTTTATAAATTTTGGGCAGAAATGAGAAAACAAAACGGGCTTAAGGGGTTATGATGACCCATACAAAAAAGAATCTTGACATTGATTTTTCTAGCAACCTTGAAAATTTATAAAGGTGCCTGTATTTTATTGAGTTTTCAAATACCAAAGCTGAAAAATTTTTGAAAGAATAATCCTAGGGTCTGCTGCACCCAGATTTCCACTCTGCGTTAAATGACAACGACTCTCCTGATTATTCCTCGCATAAAGTCGTTTAACCAAAGGCAGATATCTGAGGATAGACCAATCAAAAATCGATCTTTTTATTAAATTTGTCAAAATAACAAATTTGAAAAGCTAATCACATGCCCTCATCAACTCTCGAAAAAAATATCGGTACTAAACAAAAAGCCCTCAGAATCAATCTGGAAGGACCTATTTATGGATCCTTTGCTGAGATTGGTGCTGGGCAGGATGTTGCCGCCAATTTCTTTAAAGCCGGCGGTGCTTCTGGTACCATCGCTAAAACTATTTCAGCCTATGACATGGCTTTTTCGGATGCCATTTATGGCGAAGAAGTCAGCGGGCGATATGTTTGTGAGCCTCGGCTTTTGAAAATGCTCCAACGAGAATATAAATTGTTGCAAATACGGCTCACCGAGCAAGCCAACGACAAAACATTTTTCTCTTTTGCTGATACCGTGGCCGCACTCAATTACCAAAAAACCAATGATGCACATGGCTGGATGGGGCTTCGCTTTCAGCTTAAGCCCAATTCAGAACCGAATGATATGATTATTCACGTTCGAATGAAGGATACCGACAATGTGTTGCAACAGCAAGCTTTGGGTATAATTGGTGTGAACTTGATTTATGCTTGCTATTTCTATAATGATTCGCCAGAAACGATGTTGCTTTCCTTGATGGACGACCTCACTACCGACCGTATCGAAATAGATACGATTCGATTCGAAGGGCCTGATTTTAAAGACATTGACAATCGACTGATGAGCCTTTATTTGGTAAAACATAGCTTTACCAATGCTGCACTTTTTGGGGCGGATGGCAAAGTAATGCAACCTGCCGAGGCTTTTTACAAAAAGCATATTGTAGCGGTTCGTGGTCGATTTAGGCCCTTGACTACTGCCAATTTGGATATGATTAATAAAGGCAAAAAACAATTTGAAAATGAGCCGGATGTAGACGATGATACTTTAGTGAGCCTATCTGAATTGACTTTGCGAAACCTGAGTGATGGGGGTGAAGCAATCAATGAAAAAGACTTTTTGGATCGGGTGGATATCCTTTGCTCACTAGGCCAAACGGTGATGATTTCTAATTTTCATGAATATTATAAATTGGTGGCCTACCTTTCAAAATTTACCAAAAAGCGCATGGCTTTGATCATGGGGCTACCCAATATGGATTATATTTTTGATGAAAAGCATTATAAAAAGCTCACTGGTGGTATTCTGGAGGCTTTTGCAACACTTTTTGGCCCAGAAATTAAACTTTATATTTATCCAACTGTGGACGAAAAAGGAAACGTTAAAACCATTTCAGATTTCAAAACAAGCAAACATTTATCGCATTTATATCAATACCTTTTAAGCACCGATAAACTTGCTGACGTGAAAGAATTCGATAAAAACCTTTTAGCAATTTACAATGATAATGTGCTAAAAATGATTCAGAAGGGTGAAAGCGGGTGGGAAGAAATGGTGCCGCCATTGGTTGGAAAATTGATTAAAAAGAATAACCTGTTTGGCTTTGTTCCGAAAGGATAAAGAGAAACATTTACTTTCTCTTATTCCACTTTTATCTCAAAATCGATATTTACATCATCGCTTCCAGGAGTAGGCGTTCCATTTTTTGAGTCCACTCCATTTACAGGAGGTTGGTGACGTAATTGTACTTTCAACATACCTGAGCCAGAATTGTTGGTCATAACATTTCCTTTGAGCCCAATCCCATAGCCTTTGGAATCTTTATCTTGATAAGTATAGGTTAGCAAAGTCGCTGGACTAGGTGTGTAAACAAATAAATGCTCATCAGACTCCTCAGCCACCTCTTTTCCAATATCAAATACTGGGCTTTTGGATTCATCTAAAATACTGATAGTGAGAGCATAAGCTGTATTTTTTTTGAGGACAATCTTATCAATTATTGGAGCCTTTCCTCCATCGCCATCCGAATCCGAATATTGAAATATTTGATTGGTAGCCCCGTCATTGAAAGTTAATTTCACAGTGGTTATTAGCTCATTATCCTCCACTGGATCCACCTCATCACTTTTACATCCTGAAAATAGTAGAAGGCTCAAAATCCCAATCTTATAATAATTTTTCATTTCCGTTTTTTCTTTTTGCAACAACATTGCAAATATACTTCTCATTTTTGTAAATGCAACAATATTGCACAAATAAATTTAGCGATTGCTTTGTCAAAAAATAGATCTTGTTTAAAAATCTAACTTGGTGCGGATAATGAAGTTTCTGCCAATATCATCTGAAAAATATCGGAAACGGTTCATATAATCACGATAAGGTGTATTAGCTATATTATTGATTGTCAAACTAATAGCCAAATTTTTATTCTTGATTTTGAATTGATTGCCGGCCGAGGCATTCCATAAATTGTAGCTATTAGGTGGGGCGGCAAAATCTCCTCCAAAATCTTTGAAAATTACTTCTTCGTCAGGAATCTCCTCAAAAATTAGTTTCTTTGGCACCTTGTTTTGACGTGCAATAAGATTGTTTGACAGCGAAATAAACATTTCATTTCGTTCATATTTCACCGTATTTTCAATCCTATTGGGTGGAATCATAATTAAAGGCTGGTCGTGAACCAAATCCCTCGCATTCAAATAGGACATTTTAGATTGTAAACTAAAATGTTTAGCGACTTGAATAATGGAATTAAAATCAAAACCCATGAATTGAGCATTAGTTTGAGTATACCAAAATTCAGGAAATGCGCCTCTGATGGTTAAAACCGCCCTTCCTGTGGGTGAAAGAAAAATAAAATCATGAATATAATTTGAATAAAAATGTGCCTCTGTTTGCCACTTCTTTGATACATAAGTAATTGTAAATGAACTATTTAAAGCTTTTTCTGGACTGAGGCTTTCGTCTCCTTTTTCGAAGCTGGCAGCTCCATGGTGTACCCCATCACTGAACAGCTCATTTACATGAGGCGATCGTCTCGCAGTACTTAAACTAAAAAGAAAGTTCAGCCGTGTATTGGGTCGAAAATTTAAGCCAACAGTTCCAGTAAGGTTCTCATTTTTAATCGATTGGTATTGGGCAAGCTGCTCCCCTCGGGGAATTCTATAAACCTCCAAATCCCGGATATCGTATCGCCCTCCTGCTTCCAACTCCCAATTGTTTTTGACGATTCTCTCAATTAAGAATATCCCAAAATTCAGATTTCGGTAATTGGGGATCAAAACTGAAGCAGATACTGGTTTGGAAATCGTACCTGTTGTGAGATTTTCTTGAAAAATCCCATTGATTCCAACTGATCCTGAAAGTAATTTCACCAATGGCTTATGCTCAAAAATCAATTCGAAATTGGTGGTATTTAACTTAAAGTTTTGAGATAAGTTTCGATTGCCCCTTAATACATCTATTTCTTTTCTAAAATTGTATTGTCGACCTACAATCAAGCCTAAATTACCCGATCTGAATCTGAAAATATTGCTAATTTTAAATAGATAATGGACCACTTCTTGAAATGGGCGGTCAATAGAATAAGAAAAATTCTCTGGAGTATAAATGGGTAATGGATCTCCTCGTTGCAATGCAGCAGTAAGGTCCGTAACATTGCCAATATGAGCTCCAGCAAATACACCTATTTGGGTATTGAAACTACTAAAATAAACGTTTGAATCCCAGACTTTATTTCTATAACCTCCTGTAAATGAATAGTTTAATTCTGATACTCCTGTATTTGACAATCGGTAATTGGGTGTTGAAATATCTCCACCTCTTTTGATTGTCCCCTGCATTCTTACACCCAAAACACCTCTATTGCCGATTAGCTTTTTCCCTTTTTCTAGCCTCATTGAAGAGACCATTTGCCGACCATTTGCAAAATAAATATTGTTCCACTCTCCGCCAAATTGAGTGGAATCGGGTAATGGATTGGCTTCTAAAGAGATGATTCCCGCAATAGCATCTGCTCCATATCTTACCCCTGCGGCACCCTTTATCACTGTTATTTTTTTGGCTTCAAAAGGGTCTATCTCGGGGGCATGGTCGTTGCCCCATTGTTGTCCTTCCTGCCTTATCCCATTGTTCATAATGAGCACTCTACTTGAGTGAAGGCCATGAATGACTGGTTTTACGATAGAGCTTCCAGTCTGCAAAGTATTGATGCCTGTTAGTTGGCTTAAGGTTTCGCCCAAGGTATTCCCAGCCGATTTATCCAAATCTTTTGTGTCGAGGTAGGATTTGGGCTGTGTTAAGTTCTCAATTTTTTTGGCTCTGATGTCCACATTTTCGAGATGCATTTCAGATTCAGAAAGTCCAAAATTCTGTTCAGCCCCATGCTCTAAATTGATTTGATAGTCCAACTGCTCATAGCCAACAATTCGACCAGATACGGTATATTTTCCTTCACAAATATTGGCAATTTTATAAATGCCTTTTGAATCTGTTGTGGCTCCTTTGCCTAATTCTTTTATTAGAATTACAGCACCCACTAAAGGCTCTTTCGTATGCTGGTCTAAAACTTTCCCCTGAATAAAGCAATCGCAGTCTAACTTTTTTGCTGGTTTTGTTTGAGCAAAAAGAAAATTTACAGTTAAAGAAAACGAAATTAAAAGAATTAGCCTCAAAACAAGAAAGGAGTTTTACCAAATGCAACAATATTGCAAAAGTAATACAAATTAAATTAAGGGAAGAAAATATCTCTCAAAATAACTTTCTGAGGTTATTTTCAGGCTAATTGATTCCTAAAAGAAGCTTTTTAATAAAAAGTTTATCAGAAATAAGTAGTTCAATCTATTCATAATAGAAAACAATCGTAAGAAATTGCTTCTATCGGCCTTCTTCGTCTAAAATTTTTGTATTGCTTTTGATTAATTTGAGGACGAGATAAACAATTGTTGAAATAGCAAAACCCAGAAACCAAAAAGTGGGTTGAATGTCAATATTTTGGGTTTCAGCATAGTTTCCAACAAGTTCAAAAATGAAAAATAATCCAAATAGGGCGGCGACCCCATTTTTTTCTTTTTTCAGCACTTTTTTTATGCTAAAAGGATATTTCGGGGAAACAAAACCCGATATTTTAGGCATAAATGCGGGTACATTTACCGCCCAATCTGTATAAACTTTGCCGAATTTACCTCTTAAAAACTGCTCTTCAGCATACATAATCCTTTCATAATAAAGCCAATAGGCTAAGATAAATCCTATTATATAGGCTGCATTGGCCGTAAGCAAAGCCACTGCCAACCACATCAAAAAATTACCTAAATAAAGTGGGTGCCTTACCAAAGAATAGATTCCTGTTTGGTTCAATTGGTCGGCCAATTGGCCACCTGTAGTATTCCGACCAGAAGTGTTTTCTGGTGTGTGCCCAACTGTGTAAATCCTTATTAGTAAACCTATTAGACCAACAGCTAGTGCTAAAAACCAAAGGTTGGGACCCAAATCGTTATAGGTTCCGTTTGTTTTTTGAAAGTAAAATAAGGCAAGCCCTGCTACCAATACTACTAATGGTAAATAAGTGCGATATTTAAATAAAAAATTGCCTTGATCTTCAAATTCTTCTTGTAGTGCCATCTTGGTTTTGTACTAAATGTATCAATTAATAACTTACTACAAAGTTAAGTTTAATTAATTGCTTATTCAAATTCACAGGTTTTATCAAAATCTAAAAAGCATCCCTTCCTGTTTGAATAATCTATTTATCTTTTGTTTTTTTTAAGGCATTAAAAATAATATAAACTATTAATAATGAGGAAATTACACCCAATAAAAATAAGGGAGAGCTTATATAATCTATCCAGTTATTTTGCAAAAGTTGTATTACATTTTGACTATTATGACCAACCCAAATCATGAAAATTGTGCGAGGAAGCATCCCAATTATTCCAGCTAAAATTAACTTTTGCAATGAAATTCCCAAATAAGTGAATACTACATTTGAGATTCCAAAGGGAAAAATTGGCGAGAGACGAGCCAGCGCAATGATTTTGAATTGATCTGTTTGTAAATTTTCTAAGAGTCTTTTTGCTTTTCCATTCTTGTTTATCTCTGACAAAATAAGTTGGTTATCAATGACTTTCGAAAGGAAATAGCCAATCCCTGTTGCAAAAATATAGCTTATAATAAGGGGTAAAATTGATGCGAACCCCCAAATAAACCCTGAAACCAAAGCAACAAAACTTGTAGGAATCAAAGAAATACCCATTGAGAAGCTAATCAAAACCCAGAAAAATACGTTTTGTGCCCCCGTTGTGTTTTTTAAATAATCAATGTTTTGATAGACCCAAATACTTGATAATCCGCTCATTATCAATGGCATAATACCAGTATATATCGCATAAAGTATCGAAAAATAACTTCTAGGACTATTCAATAGTTGAATTTAAAAGATTAAACTTAATGTAGCCATAAAATTACGGCCTGCCTGTGGATAATAAAAGTTTTCGGTATAAACCTGATTTTCATATAAATAACTGAAAGTATAGCCATTGCTTTCGTATTGTTCATTTAAAACATTGTTCAAATATAGGCCAATGCTGATGGTTGGGAATTTTTTTGGTTTTACATTGTACAAAAATCGAAGGTCGTTGGTAATATAAGCATCTAAACTGCGGGCTTTATTACTCGTATTATCCAAAAATTGTAATCCTACGTATTTTGTCAATAAGGCAAATTCAATTGCTTTTATCGGTTTGAATATAATTTGTGAGCCTAAAATTAGATTGGGGCTGTAGGCAATATCTGTTTTTTTATAATTTACGATTAAATTGGAGCCTTCATAATCAGGTATAAATTCTTCAAAACTTCGCACTTTGTTTTGCGATAAGGTCATATTTGCTGCCCAGGCAAGCTTATTTGAAAACGCATATTTTGTTTCTAATTCAAGGCCTAATCTATAACTTTTAGGAATATTTGTCCTGATTGACTCGCCCACCTCATTTATGGCGCCAGTCAATACCAATTGGTCTTTATAATTCATCCAATAAGCATTAGCCGTAAAAGAACCTTTGTTTTTTGTGTATTTTAGACCTAATTCTAGGTCATTCAATTTTTCTGCTTTGGGTGAGGTTGTACTTTTACTATCTACAAAATCGGTGCGATTAGGCTCTTTTTGACCTACGCTAAACGACATATATGCTATTAAATTATCTGATAATGAGGCTGTTGCGCCAATTTTTGGATTAAAAAACGTATAATTGTGCATTTGATCGATGGTTTGCATTTTATTTCCTGTTCCTTCCATATCATGGCTTACAGTTCGCAATTGCAAATCGGCATAAATATTTAGCGTTTCGGTTGCCTGAAGATTGGTTTTTGAATAGATGTTGAAATCTTTTTTCACAGAATTGCTTTTATACCAGCGAAATCCATTGACCAAAAGTGCTTCTTTGGCAGAAATAATTTCTCCAAAATGGTCACCATCATAAATATTATAGCCGCCACCCATAGAGGTCGACAATTTTTTGTAAGAATTATAATCCAAAGAAAAAGTTGTCCCATAAAAATCATTATCCAACCATTTCTGACGGACAAGTTCCGTTTCTACATTTGAATTCGCTCCTGTAAAACCATAGTTCGACAGCATTTGACCCTCTTTAAATTCCTCATAATATCCCTTTCCTTTAGTATAATGTAAATTGGCATTAAGCGACCAATTACTTGATAATGTGTGAGTTGATAATAATTGGTAGTGCGTTTGCGTATAATTATCGGTTTGATTGGGGTAGGTAAATGAATTGTAGGTACGGTCTGTTTCCAATTTATCTTCAGAGATACCATTCCACGATTGGTAAGTTTTTTCCTTACCGCCAAAGGTGATTAATCTCACAAAAGATTTTTTACCATAATAGGCTCCAGAAAGGTAATAAGACTTTAAATCAGAAAAAGCTCGATCAACAAAACCGGCCGATGTTATTTTGGAAAGGCGGCCATCGATTGTGAATTTATTTGCCAACAAGCCTGACCCTAAACGAATGTTGTTTTTAAATGAATTGAAAGAACCGACTGATGAATTGATTTCAGCATAGGCTTTTTTATTGAATTCATTACTTTGAATATTCACTGAGCCACCAAAAGCTCCCGCTCCATTTGTCGAAGTCCCAACTCCCCTCTGTATTTGAATTGAGCTTACTGAACTGGCTAAATCTGGCATATTTACCCAATAAACTCCTTGGCTCTCTGCATCGTTTATTGGGATTCCGTTTACCGTCACATTTATTCGGGTAGCGTCGGACCCTCTAATGCGCAAACCAGTATATCCGATACCTGCCCCAGCATCGGTTGTGGTAACTAATGAGGGGGTAAGATTTAATAAAATTGGCAAATCCTGCCCTGCGTTCTGTTTTAAAAGGTCTTCCTTTCCAATATTGGTAAAAGCCATCGCCGACTTGTCGGTGGCTCTAGTCGCTGAAACAATTATCTCATCCGATTGAAAAATAGATTTCCTTAATTTAATGTCCAAATTCCTATTTGCTGGGAGCTTGTCATTTAAAATAATCATTTTTTCGTAGCCAATAAAGGAAATAATCAATGAGGGCTTTCCTCCGTATTCTGTCAAAGTAAAATGGCCATCAAATTTAGATTTTGTACCAACGGTAGTGTTTTCCCAATAAATAGAGGCTCCAAAAAGAGGCAAATTGGTCTCTTCTTCACTAACTGTTCCTGTGATTGATTTTTGTCCAAAAACAGAGCCCGAGAATTCTGTGCAAGCGAGAAAAAAAAGTAGACTAATTGTTACAATGAAATTGCGCATAATTGATAATTTTCTGATTGAAAAAAACATTAAAACACAACGAAAAGCCCTGATTTTCAGACCTAAAAAAATTATTGATTAAAAAAACACGTTCCCTTCGCCGGTATTAACCGTATCAGGTTCGATGGGTATAATCTCAGCCCGTTATTATAAGGCACCCCGTTGTGATTGAGCAAAGGTAGGTACTTTTATTTGAGAATAAAAAACTTTTTCTCCAATTTCTTTTCTTTAACTATCATTTATTAAAAAATCCGAGTGTGGTTTTGTTCAATATATTTAATTGATATACCCCTGACTATGAGATACTTATTCTTTAAATTTCCCTTTATAGTTCATTTTAAACTTTTCGAATCTTGGAATGGATACATTTTGAACATAGGGGTTTTCAGGATGTAAATTGATATAGTTTTGGTGGTAGTTTTCAGCAATATAAAACTTTTCCAATTTTTTAACTTCAGTCACAATTTTCTTTTTGAATTGTTTGGATGCTGTTAAAGCAGCAATTTCATTTTCAATTATTTCCTTTTCGCTTTCATTTTGATAAAAGGCAATTGAGCGATAAGAAGGCCCCCTGTCTGGCCCTTGCTGATTAGGGGTGGTGGGATCATGAGAGGCAAAAAATACTTTTACCAGTTCAGAATAATTAATAATTTTAGGGTCGTAAATAACATAAACCGATTCTGCATGGCCTGTCATTTCTCCGCCTACTTGTTCATAGGTTGGGTTAGGAACATTCCCACCAGAATACCCCGAAACAGCTCCTTCTACTCCTACAACCGCCTCAAATATATGTTCACTACACCAAAAGCAGCCCTGTGCAAAAACAGCAATTGCTTTTCCTTTTGGAGGAGTCAAAGTGGCTGGTCTCGTTTGTGCATGGGTTGTGCATTGTGAAAAAAAGAATAATACACTCAAATAGATAACTTTTTGTATCGGTTTCATGTTTTGATAATTGATTTTAAAGGTTATATGGAATTCCATGATTTTGATCTAGCTTACTCTTTTCGGTGTTTTGTGTTTTCAAAATCCTGTTCATTTCATTTTACCTGATTTTAAAAAATAATAACCAAAATTAGATTCTTTGGTCCCAATGTCTTGTCCTATAAACGACAAAAAGTAAACATTGGTTTTATTAAGTGTTCTTATTTTGAATTTTAAAAAACAAAAAAGCCGACAAATCTGGTTTCTGTCGACTTTTTTGAAAATCTTGAGGATTATAATTTTTGCTTTTTATAAACCTTTGCCTGTTGCTGCCCAATAGATCCCGCCATAGAGGTGATCCAAAAATAATGGATCTGAATAAACTAATCCTATATGGCCCAAGCCTGTATAAAAAGCCCTTCCACCATCATAATTGTGATACCAAGCAATTGGGTGAAAATCCCCCATTCCTTTGCTTTCATTCGTGCCCCATTTAACAGAAGGGTTATAGCTTTTCTCATCCACTTTTATCAAATATGTCAAATCTTTGGCCAAAATTTCTTTGAAATCATACCATTCGTCCGTCCATAGAAGCTTTTTAGGCCAACGCTGCATCCCTGGGAAATCGGTGTTCATTATATTTAAATAGGCCGTTTGTTGAGCTGGGTGAATTTTGAACATCATCCCAATCATATTATTATACCAAGGCCAATCGTATTCCGTATCAGTTGCCGAATGCACACCTACAAAACCTTTTCCTCCTTTGATGAAGCGTTCCATGGCACCTTGCTGTTCATCGTTTAGAATATTTTCTGTTGTGTTCAAAAACACAATACACTGGTATTTTTCAAGCCCTTTATCTGTGAAAATGCTTGCATTCTCGTGCCAATCCACACTGAATGTATTCCTAGCAGCCAATTGACGAACAGCTGCCACTCCTTCATGAATGGACTCATGATGAAAACCCGCTGTTTTTGTAAATAATAGCACTCTAAACTGAGGCTGTGCAAAGCTTTTCGAAATGCATGCCATTAGAAATAAGGATAATAAAATTGTTTTTTTCATTTTTTATTTAAGTTTTGAGGCAATAATGCCAATTTGAAATAAATGATACAAGCCCAAAAATAAGGCAACCAAGCTTTTAAATATTTCAAGGAATGAGCTGTATCGTTTTTAATTGGTTTGAAAACTATTAGTAGATTTTGAAATTAGTAATTAATGTTGAAAGCGTTGTCATTAATTACCCTTAAATCAAAAAATCAGGCGGATAATTTTTGACTCTTTTTCCAATCTAAATAACCTTTCACAGCCAACAGAAACAAAAGAAAATAAAGAATAGACGTTCCAAAAAGGGTTTTTGAGAAATAAAGGGCAATATATCCCAAATTGGCAATAATCCACAACAACCAATTTTCAATATATTTTCTGGCCATAAGCCATTGAGCAATTAAACAAATTGAGGTGAGTGTAGAATCAAAATAGGGCAGGCTTGCATCTGTAAACCTTTCATGTAAATAGCCTGATAACCAAGCAAATAAGACAAAAATAGATACAAGAATTATATAATATTTCCTTGGTGTTTTGGTAACTGGCAAATTGTTTTTTTGATCTGCGCCATATAGCCATTTCCACCAGCCATATATACTGATAAGTATAAAAACAATCTGTAACTCCATATCAGAGTATAGTTTGGCTTGAAAATAAACGATTCCATAAATCAATGACGAAAAAATAGCCCAAGGCCATCCCCAAATATTTTGACGAGTATTGAGCCAAACACAAATAAGGGTACTAACGATACCTATGTTTTCGAGATAATTAACCTTTAGATATTCTAGCATTCAGGGTTGGGGTTAAGAAGTCGGTAGGAAAACCTACTTGTGGCTTCGTAATAATCTGTGTACACCAGTCACACTTTGATCCTTTTTTGTTTTGTAAATTTAACAAATATAAATCTTTGTAAATTTCAAAATATCAATAACTTTCTAGTCTTCCTTTCTGTTTTAGTTTTACATTAGACTTTAAAGAATTGGGCAAAACATCACAAGTAGTCATAATATCCTTTTTTACATTTAAAGGCTTTTTTAATAAACTTTGGGCTTTTCGGGCGACTGGCGAAGCACAAATAAGTGCAAAAAAAGTTTTTAACGATGATTTTTTTAAAATAATGGGAAGCGGCGGAAAAACAGGATTTAGCAAAATGCCCAATTGGGGGTTATATGCCATTTTGAAAGATTTTGAAACCCTTTCCGATGCAAAATCCTTTTTGGAGACCAACAAAATTTTTAATGACTTTAAACATAAAAGCGCTGAAAATCAAATATTTATATTAAAACCAAATAGTAGTCATGGGCTTTGGGACGGGCGAAATCCGTTCATTGGTAAGAATGAAAAAACCAATGGCCCTATTGCAGTAATTACCCGTGGCAGAATAAAAATTTCAAAACTTTGGCAGTTTTGGCGATTTGTTCCACCTGTCAGTGAAAATATTGAAATTCAGGATGGGCTATTATTTTCAATTGGCATTGGCGAGCTCCCTCTCGTACAGCAAGCGACTTTTAGTGTTTGGACAAGCACAGAAAAAATGATGGAATATGCCTATAAAAGCAAACAACACACCGAAGTAATCCGCAAAACAAGAGAGCTAAGTTGGTACAGCGAAGAACTTTTTGCCAGATTTACTATTTTGGAGGAATTTAAGAATTTACGTTGAATTCGATGCCGTTGCTGGCATCCTCATGAGCATTCCTTCGAAAGGCGTTGCTAGCAACTTTTCGAAATGAGATGCTTTTAATTTTCCCAAGACCAAAAAATATTTTATCTTGGAAAATGATTTCGGAAAATCTTCCCCCCTTTTTCAAGGCCTCCATTCTAGACTCGAAAATGCTTTTGAAGCATACAGAATAAAATAAATAATAACTAAAACCCAAAATGTTGTTAGCAAAGCCTGGATCAAGCCAGTGCTCAAGTATGCCAACAGCGACTTGAGCAGGAAAGATCTCCAATACATCCCACCAAATACGGACCATGGAATGTTTTCGGATTCAAAATATTTCTGACCATTTGTCCGATTTCTCCTTGTATAATCGTCATTAGAGAAATTTTAATTATTTTTAAACTTAAACAAACATTAAAATGGAAAAATTTATGCTTATTTTTCATGGCGGTATGCCTCAGGACGGCACCCCAGCTCAAATGCAAGAAAACATGGGAAAATGGATGGCTTGGGTCGATAAGCTGGCTAAAGCTGATAAGTATGACAGCGGAGAGCCACTATTCCCAGGTGGTAAACTAATCTCTGGTTCCAATAAAACGGTAACCGATGGGCCTTTTACTGAAGGCAAAGAGGTAGTGGGAGGTTATTTTATTGTGAAGGCTGCCGACATGGCCGAAGTGATTGAAATTTGCAACGATTACCCTGATTATGATTTGGGCGGTTCTGTTCAAATTAGGCAAGTGATGAAAGTAGAAATGTAAAAAATGCAGGAATCCTCAGAAGATTTTGGCAAATTAATGAATCATCTTTTCCGAGTAGAATCGGGAAAGATGATTGCTGTATTGAGTAGATTATTTGGACTACAAAAAGTGGATATTGCACAAGATATTGTTCAAGATACTTTACTCGCAGCCTTACAAATCTGGCCATTTAAAGGACTACCCGAAAACCCTTCTGCATGGTTAATGCAAACGGCCAAAAACCGTGCTATAGACTATCTAAGGCGACAAAAAAGAAAAGAAGAGTATGCTCCTGAATATGCCTATTTGTTACAATCTGAATATACTTTAGGCTATACCGTTCAGAATATATTTCTCGACCACGAAATCGAAAACAGCCAACTCAGAATGATATTTGCCTGTTGCCACCCATCCATTCAACAGGAATCCCAAATAGCACTAATTCTAAAAACGCTTTGTGGTTTGGGAGTTGGCGAAATTGCCAAAGCTTTTTTGACCAATTCAGAAACCATTGCCAAAAGAATATTCAGGGCAAAGGAAAAAATACGTTTGGAAAAAATAAATTTGGAAGTTCCCACAGGAAAAGCCTTAAGTTTAAGACTCAATTCAGCTTTAAAAGTGCTTTATCTTTTGTTTAATGAAGGTTATTATTCCGCCAATCCAGACTTTTTGATTCGAGAAGAACTCTGCGAAGATGCGATGCGTTTGTGTTTTCTCTTGGTTCAAAATAGCATAACCTCTACCGCAGAAACAAAAGCTTTAATGGCGCTCATGTGCCTTCAATCTGCAAGATTTAATGCTCGCACCAACTCATCAGGTCAAATTGTATTACTTAAAAATCAAGACAGAAGCCTCTGGCATAAAGGTTTAATCACTCAAGGCTATGCTTTTTTGGAACAAGCAAGTGAGCAAGCCTTTCGCTCTGATGAGCATACGAAGTATTCCATATATCATTTAGAGGCGGCAATTGCCGGCCTTCACGCTTCTTCTGAAAGCTTCGAAAAAACCAACTGGAACAAAATTCATGAACTATATGAAGCTTTATATCATCTTCAGCCCAATAATATTGTGGCCATG
This sequence comes from Bacteroidota bacterium, assembly GCA_040385875.1. Classification (GTDB taxonomy): domain Bacteria; phylum Bacteroidota; class Bacteroidia; order Cytophagales; family Spirosomataceae; genus JANMZR01. Next base: position 15,440 of record JAZKGO010000118.1, on the reverse strand, counting down.
AATAAAGCCGTTGCACTGGCTTATGGGCAACAACCCGACTTGGCAATATTGGAGCTTTTGAAAATTCAGGGCCTTGACAAAAACCCAATTTATCATACCATATTGGGTGAAGTCTATAGCTCTTTAAAAAAACTAGAAATGGCCAAAATACATTTCCAAAAGGCATTAAAACTAGATATTTCTGAATTAGAAAAATTCGTGATAAACGAAAAACTTAACTACTGCCAGGATGAAATAAACTCCGACAATCCTTGAATTTATTGGATAATTATTTTCAATAGTTTTCAGTGCCCGAATTGTTTTTGGCAACGCTTTACTTTAGCCAACACATAGGTATACCAAACACTGGCATTTAAAAAAGCCTAATAATAAATGATTACTTTTCCGGCTGCTCCGCTGCCTGTGTTTCCGCCACCCCCTCCTCCAAAATCCTTTCCATTATGCCCATAGCTTGTGGGACTTCCAGCGCCTTTATCCGCTTTACCTCCTGTATTTACTGAATTGCCCCCATTTCCTCCATTTTCAGAAATATTTTCACCGTCTTCGCCTTTTATAGAAATAAAATTATAACCGATAACCGACCCTAATCCACCACCATGCCCATAACTACTTCCATTTGCAGCCCCACCCCCCAAAACTTGCACTGAGACCGTTGTATAAATAGACGTAACCGAAGACAGACCACCACTTGCTGGGGGGAAATCATTATCATTGCTCAAAATCCGGCCAATACCACCGCCGCCAACTACTATATTCAAGGTATTTTGAGGCGAAGCGGGAATAAAATAAGCCACTTTGGCATAACCGCCACCGCCACCACCGCCACCCAAATCTGCCCCTCCACCACCAGCCCATATTTCTACTAATACTTCCGTTACGTTTGCTGGTGCGGTCCAAACTTGAATGGCTTTGTCTGTGGTAAATGAGTATTGCCTAAAATTTTTGTAACCACCTATATCATCCCAAGCCATTGTATTACCAGCACCCTTTATCAATACTTGTCCTTTTGTGCCACTTGCTCCGTTTGCTTTGATTGAGCCTGTAAGATTAATATTGCCATTTACATCAAGCTTTTCCTGTGGAATAGGCTGATCAATGCCTATATTTTGAGCATTGCTATTTATACTAAAATTTAGAAATGAAAAAATTAGAAAAAAATAATTTAGTAGATTGGTTTTCATAGTATTATATTTTAGGTTTTGAATAAAAAAAACAATTTAATTTTTGAACGAATATAAGCCATTAAAACCTTGAAAATCAATAACATCAAGGGATATTTTAGCAATTATTTATCGAACGGGGATTTTTCGGTTTTAATTATAATTACTTCGATAAATAAAATTATAAATATATACTCAGGCTCTATTGCAAACGACTTGATTGCTGCCAACCCTAAGAGCAAAAGGAAATTAAAAAGTGAAATCGGTCAGTAACAAACTGTTTAAAAAAACAAATTAAATCGGTGTAAAAAAGCCGGCGGCGAGACTCTTGCCCAAGCGGGCGACAAAGATTATTATTACTATTCAGCCAAGTTTATATTTCTGGCATCGATAATTTTGATCGCAGAACCAATTGGGGGTTTTCAACTCTTCGTGATGAATAAATTTTCTGCAGTTTTAACTTTTGCACTCCGAAATATTGTGGACAACCCCAAACCAAGGCCTTGGTGAAGGCACGTCAACAATGGAGGAGGAATACCAGTATTATAGCCACATCAAAGTCGTTAATAAAGACAGAGAAAACCGTTCTAAAAATCAATTTCATTTTGGCCTTCAAATTTGATTAATGTTCTATAATTGTTATACTTTTACAATAGGTATAATAACAAAAATTATGCTACTGCATTTAGTTAAGCTTTACTAAAATAAATTGTGAAAACACTAAAAAGATTAATTTGAAATATTCACTTATATAAATTGAAATAGATTACATAAAGGGCCGCTTTTGGAATTATTATGCCAAACTGTTTAATAACATCTTTCAAAAAATATAATTATGAAAAAATCATTTCTGTTTTCGTGCGCACTAATTTTTTCGGTTATTAGTATCAAAGCTCAGGTGGGTATAAACTCCACAAATACCCCACCGAATGCCTCCGCAATGTTGGATGTGAGCAGTTCAAACAAAGGTATTTTAATCCCTCGCATAGGCAGTACTACTGCTATAGGTTCGCCAGCACCTGGTTTATTGTTTTACAATACTTCCACCAACCTTTTTAATTATTATAATGGGAGTGCTTGGATACCATTAACTACAGCAGCTTCATCCGTAGGTTGGCTTCTTTCTGGTAGTAATCTCATAAATAATAATTCTGGAAATATTGGAATTGGAACAGCCAATCCAACTAATAAGCTTCATGTAAAACAAAATGTTACAAACGCTGCTATTGAATGGCAACATGAATCACTAAATGATATGTGGACCGTTGGGATTGGTACAAATACGTTAAACTGCCGATTTGAATTCAATGATGCTCTTCGGGGTCAAATCAGCTCTGTTGATGGCTCTTTCATTGCAGGTTCTGATTTTCAATTGAAACAAGAAATAGAGCCAATTTCTGATTTACTTCAAAAAACTATGCAATTGAAACCAAGTAAATATTTTTATAAAAGCTCTCGAAATATTGCAAAAAATAAATCAATTGGTTTTATCGCTCAAGATGTAGAAAAAATATTCCCTGAAATTGTATATGATTCGGACGATGGATTAAAAGGACTGAATTATTCGGCTTTCGGGGTAATTGCGGTAAAAGCAATACAAGAGCAACAACAAATTATAAATCAATTACAAGACAAATTACTTGAACAAGGAAAAAACAATTTAAAATTAGAGGCTCGATTATTAAAATTAGAAACAGCTTTTTCATTACTTTCTGGGAAGTAGAATGGATTTCTGCTGTTGTTTTTGGCACTAAAAAAACAATTCCACCCAACCATCCAACCAATTAACTTATCTTTGCAGTCATTTTTTGCCACATTCTTCGGAAATATCTACGAAGGATTGTGGCTTATTGTGTTTTGCCGAACTGAAAATTTGCTGAGAACGAGCTCCAATTATGAAAGTACAAGATTTATTGACATTATACCAAGCCGACCCATTTGTCCAAATAATTGCCGATCAATTAAAATCGAGGGCGACTGAAAAATTGCAAATTCATTTGAAAGGCTTTTCTGGAAGTTTGGATGCTGTCATAGCAAGCTCAATCTACCACGAAATTCAGCGGTCGTTTGTTTTTGTGCTTTCAGATAAAGAGGAGGCGGCTTATTTTTTTAACGATGTTAAAGATTTATTGGCCAAAGAATCCGTTCACTTTTACCCGATGTCTTATAAAAAACCTTATTTGCATGACGATATCGATAATGCGAATGTTTTGCAGCGGTCGGAAGTGCTAAATATCTTGAATAATGCTAAAACAGAACCTCATATTATTGTAACCTATGCAGAAGCTATTTCTGAAAAAGTAATCAATCGTCGGTCTCTATTATCCAATACTTTTTCTGTTCAAATAAATGAAAAACTGGATCCAGAATTTCTTTCGGAGATTTTGATTTCTTATGAGTTTGAGCGAAATGAGTTTGTGTATGAGCCCGGTCAATTTTCGGTAAGGGGTGGTATCATTGATGTATTTGGCTTTTCAAATGAACTCCCTTACCGAATAGAGCTTTGGGGCGATGAAGTAGAAAGTATTCGAACTTTTGACCCAGAATCACAACTTTCGCAAGAATCTGTCTCTCGCATAAATATTATTCCGAATATACAAACGAAATTAGTCACCGAAAAAAGAGTGCCTTTTGTGGAGTTTTTAAATCAGAACACTATTTTTTGGTTTAAAGATTTAGAGCTTTGTTTAGAACAAACAGAATTTTCATTCCAAAAAGTCGAGTCTGCCTATAATCAATTGATTCCTGATGGAGGCGATATAAAAATTATTGCCGATCCTAAACATCTCTATGAAACCAGAAGGAGCTTTTTAGGTCAATTAAAAGATTTTGATATGGTTGAATTCGGAAGAAGGGGTTATTTAAAAACTCAAAATAAAATTCCAATTTCCTCTAAATCACAGCCGACTTTTGATAAAGATTTTAGCAAACTTGCGAGCAGTTTAGCACAATTACAAGATACTGGTTATACTTGCATCATCGCTTCTGAAACACAAAAGCAACATGAGAGATTAGCCACTATTTTTGAAGAAATAGACCCACACCTAAAGTTTCTTCCATTGCCCATCACTCTCAAAGAAGGCTTTGTTGACGATACTACAAAAATTGCCTTATTCACTGATCATCAGATATTTGATCGATTTCACAGGATCAAAAATAGGGATCGATTTTCCAAAACCAAAGCACTCACTCTCAAAGAATTAAAGACTTTACAGGTCGGTGATTATGTGGCTCATGTTGATCATGGAATCGGGCGTTTTGCAGGTTTGGAAAAAACCATGATGCCGGGTCGTGAACAAGAAGCCATTCGATTGATTTATAAAGACGATGACATCCTATTGATAAGTATCCATAGTTTACATAAAATCTCAAAATATACAGGTAAGGACGGCTTGCCGCCTTCCATGAGCAAATTAGGTTCACCTGAATGGGAAAATAAAAAGTCGAAAGTAAAGAAACAGGTCAAAGATATTGCGAAAGAGTTGATTTCGCTTTATGCCAAGCGTAGACAAGCCCCAGGATTTGCTTTCAGCCCAGATACTTATATGCAGGCTGAATTGGAATCATCGTTTATTTATGAAGATACCCCAGATCAAGCCAAAGCTACTGCTGATGTAAAAGTGGACATGGAAAAGCCCCACCCAATGGATCGTTTAGTCTGCGGTGATGTGGGGTTTGGCAAAACTGAGGTTGCCATAAGAGCTGCTTTCAAAGCGGTGGCAGACAGTAAACAAGTCGCCGTCTTAGTGCCAACTACTGTTTTGGCTATGCAACATTTTCGCACTTTTAAAGAGCGCCTTGAAAAGCTACCCGCTAAAGTGGAATATGTGAATCGTTTTAAAAGTTCAATCCAAATAAAAGAAACTTTAAACCGGGTAGCAAATGGAACAACTGACATCCTTATTGGTACACAACGCATTGTTGGAAAAGATGTTAAGTTTAAAAATTTAGGCCTACTAGTAATTGATGAAGAACAAAAATTTGGCGTAAAAACCAAAGATCGCCTGAAGGAAATGCGCTTTGATGTAGATGTACTTACCCTTACAGCGACCCCAATTCCCCGAACGCTCCATTTCTCCCTCATGGGAGCTCGTGACCTTTCTGTGATTGCTACTCCACCACCTAATCGACAGCCTGTTACTACAGAAGTACATGTTTTCAATGATATTTTAGTGCGTGACGCCATCCGAGCAGAAATTGAACGGGGCGGTCAGGTTTTTTATGTGCATAATCGGGTAAGTGACATTGATACGGTGGCCAATAATATTCTCAGACTGGTACCAGATGCGAAAGTATGTATTGCTCACGGCCAAATGGAAGGCGATAAACTGGAAAATGTAATGATGAAATTCATTGAAGGTCAATATGATGTGCTTATTTCCACTAATATTATCGAATCTGGTTTGGATATTACAAACGCCAATACCATGATTATTAGCAACGCCCAAAACTTTGGCTTGTCGGACTTGCATCAACTTCGTGGTAGGGTGGGGCGAAGCAACCGAAAAGCTTTTTGTTATTTAATGACTCCAGCATTATCCCTATTGTCTACAGACTCAAGAAAAAGGCTCTCTGCATTGGAAGAGTTTTCTGATTTGGGTGATGGTTTTCGTGTGGCTATGCGAGATCTGGACATACGTGGAGCGGGCAATTTATTAGGTGCGGAGCAGTCAGGATTTATCAATGATTTAGGATTTGAGATGTATCATAAAATATTGGATGAGGCAATTGATGAACTAAAAGAAACTGAATTTAAAGATTTATTTGAAAAAGAACTTTCGGAACAAGCCAAAAATTGGGTGCCAGACTGCCAAATTGAAACAGATTTGGCGGTTTCCGTTCCTGATTATTATGTGAATAATATTTCCGAAAGATTAAGTATCTACAATCAATTGGACAATCTAAAAACGGAAGAAGAACTAGTTGAATTTAAGAACAGTTTAATTGATAGATTTGGGAAACTTCCCTCAGAAACCGCCGATCTATTTGAAATAGTGAGAGTTAGGTGGATTGCAGAAAGTTTAGGAATAGAAAAATTGCAATTTAAAAACAATATCCTCAAATGTTATTTCGTTTCAACGGAACAGCAAAACTATTTCACATCAGAAACATTTGGCAAGGTTCTTGATTATGTTAAAAAGCATCCTAAAACTTGCCAATTACGTGATAATAAGGGAAAAGCACTGATGAATATTGAAAATTTGGCAACAATTAATCAAATATTAAACGAGTTAAACAGTATTTTTAACTAATTTTGCAAATTATAATTCCATCATTTTAATTGATTCAATTTAAATTTTTAGAAATGACATTTTTAAAAAATCCATTGGTAATCGTTTTTGCATCTTTTATTGCTTTAACATCTTGCCAAAAATCAAAGAACCCAAGCAGCGATAGTCCAGGAAAAGTAAGTAAAACCACAGGTGTTGCTTATAATCAAAAAGCAGGATTTCAAACTGCCGCTAAATTTAAAGGACAACCCACTGGACCTAATTTGGTGTTTATCGAAGGAGGTCGGTTTACTTTGGGGGCTTTGGAAGAAGATGTAATGAATTCCAGAGATAATAGAGAACGGACCGTTACAGTTCAGTCTTTTTATATGGACGAAACCGAAATCGCTAACATTCAATACTTAGAATACCTTCATGCGGTTCAAAAAGATTCGTCTTTGGAAGTTTATGAAGCAGCTCTACCAGACACTACTGTTTGGGCCGATCCCTTAGCTTTTAATGATGCTTATGTAGACCATTATTTAAGATATCCTGGTTTCAGATATTTCCCTGTTGTGGGTGTTTCTTGGGTACAAGCTAATGATTATTCTGATTGGCGTACCGTGGTTGTAAACAATGAGTTAGCTAAAAAGGCCGCTGGTGGAACCAAAAGCAAAAAAGGCTTAGGTGGATTATTTAAAGGCAAAAAGGCTTCAACAAATGCTACGCCTAAGGCTGAGACTCCAATTGTGGCTAGCACTAATAACAACTCTCTGATTGAGCAAGGTATTTCGTTACCACGCTATCGCCTACCAACAGAAGCCGAATGGGAATATGCTGCCAAATCAATGATTGGCACACAAGACAATGACGAAAATCAGTCAAACCAACGAATTTATCCTTGGGATGGTTCTTCTATGAGAAATAAGGCTGGTAAAAAGAAAGGTGTGATGCTTGCTAACTTTAAAAGAGGAAGAGGCGATTACGGTGGCTTAGCTGGCAAATCGAATGATGCTGCGATCATTACAACGGATGTGTATACCTATGCCCCCAACGATTTCGGTCTTTATAATATGGCTGGAAACGTGAATGAATGGGTAATGGACACCTACCGTCCACTCTCTTATGAAGATTTTAATGATTTAAACCCTTTGCGTAGAAATGATTATTTGGATGAAGAGAAAAATTATGACACTAAAAATAATAACTCTTCGATTAGTAATAATTCTCGCATTTTTAAAGGTGGTTCATGGAATGATGTCGCTTATTGGCTTGCCCCTGGTACTCGTCGATTTATAGATAAAGACTCAGCGACCTCCACAATCGGCTTCCGATGTGCAATGATTAGAGCAGGTACTAATAAGTAAAAATGACTTTTTATTTAATGAGAAGGGGGTTTCAAAATAAATTTTGAAACCCTTTTTTTAATGTCGATAAAAATAAAAAGTCTCTGGTCTAGTTACAAGACTATCAATCAATTCAAATTCTGTGTTTTTTGAGTTAAAAACAATAAGATTCAGGCCCGTCTTTTCTTTTTTATATTCTATTAGTTTTCCTTTATCAAAAAAGTAATATTTGCCAAGTTGTTTAAATTTATCTACCCCACGATTTTCATAAACTTTTTTCATTTTTTGAAATTCTTTTGGTTGGATGTCACAATAGGTAGCAACGTAAATATAGGGCTGAATGCCCAAATTCTCAATAAATATTTTGGAATAATCATTTTTTAATGTGTTTATCTTTTGGCTTAACAATACCAATTCGTTTTGATGAGAGGCATTTTTTAGCTCCCAATTATTCAAATATTTATATATAATTCTAGATGAATTGAGTGTTATGGCACTAATAATTAAAATAGCAAATCCTTTTTTAAGCTTTTCACCTCTAAAAAAATTATAAATAAATAAGATCCCTGCTGCCGAAATCATTGGATACAAAATTACTCCTGAGGAGGCTCTTAATGCATGAGGATTATCAATCGTTAATGAGCTTGGAAGGATGGCTAAAAATATAAGCAAATAGATATGCCAAGGCTTTAATACCCCTTTTGGATTGATGACCTTAAATAGACAAATTAGCCCAAGATAAAAAAACAAGATTTCTATTTTCAATAATCGAGCAATAGACATATTGTTATAGTCGAATGATAAAAACAGATAATGTGGAGAAAGATTAGAGAATAGGTTTTTTACAACATTCGAAAAATATTCTGCTGAAAAGGAGACTTTCATCATCGTATTGGTAGCTCTTGAAAAAAACTTATTTGGCTCAAATACCGCCATATAAATCTGAGGAAAGGCTCCGAATAGCATAAATAGGGCCAAAATTAATGTGTATTTTAACCTGGAGAAAGAAAATCTAAAGGAGTCTATCAGTATTAAAACGGCCAATAGAAAAAATATTAATTTGGTGGATTGGTAGGCATTTACTCCAAAGCCGATTGTAAAGCCTAGAAGAATTAAATATTTGATGGTGTGATTACTTTCTTTTAGTTTTAACCAAAACCAAATGGATAAAATCATAAAAAAAGAGGGGAGTGTAGCCGCCTCTAGTGCCATTCTGGAAAATAAAATATGCCAAGGAGAAAGTGCAGCCAACAAAAGGGCTAATAAAGCAAAAAGGTCTCCTCCCATTTTTCTGGCCACTAAAAACAAAAATAAGAGAGATAAAACACCAATAATTCCTGCTGGAGCTCGACCTGCAGTGATCGAAAAGCCAAAAATTTGAATACTAATAGCACACATCCAAGAATAAAGCGGTGGGCGATTGTCTGCATCACCAAAGCCTCTTAACAAAAAAGGGTAATTATTACCCCAACGATCCGCACCCGTTTCTGCAATGCTATAGCCATCATAAATATTTGAAAGTTCGTCTTGATTGGCTGGCAGAGGTGCTTCTTCCAACTTATAAAATCTAAGGAAAGTGCCAATCAAAATAATAATTAGCACTCCTATATTTATGATATTCCTTTTTGGTGGCATAGGTGTTTTTAATCTATGGTTCATTATAGTGTACTATTTTTCTTCAAACGCTCATTAATTAAGTTCGATTATTGGTCTAAATTGCGGCCGCCAAGCTTAATATAGTAACTTCTTTTGCGCCACCTTTCAAAAGAGTTGTTGCACAAACTTCCATCGTAGCACCAGTGGTGAGTACATCATCGACCAAACCAATGCTTTTATCTTTTATTATTTCTTTGTTTTCAATCTGAAATACATTTTCGACATTAAAAAATCGATCAATTCTCGATTTATTCGTTTGTGTTTCTGTTGCTTTTTGTCGGCTAATGGCTTTTGTTTCATGTGGAACATTAAGTACTTCCGACAAGCCATCAGCAATCAAATCACTTTGATTAAAGCCTCTTGTTAACAGTTTTCTTTCATGGAGTGGAATCGCAATCAATAAATCAATCTTTGGAAGATTGCCGTCATTAATTAATTGATTACCAAAGAGTTTACCCAAAAAAATACCTGCTTCCTGCCGATTTTTATATTTTAAGTTATGTAAAAGATTTTGAACTTTGCCCCCTTTTGAATATTTGAGAAAACTATAGGCCCCTTTAATTTCTACCTTTCCAATAAACCTATTTTCTAAATTTTGGCTATTTGAGAAACCAATATTTGCTTTTGGAAGGTGCAATAAGCAAGTCGTGCAAAGTATTTTTTCTGACTTTAATAATACCTCGCTACATGCATTACAAGTTTGTGGAAAGAGAAGATTAATAAATTGATGGAAAAGCTGCATTCAAAATTTCATTTTGGGGATAAAAATCTTCGTATTTTTGTATTATAAATTGAAAATGAGCCAATTATTTGTTAAATTTTGTATGGATTTAGCAATTTTAAATAAAAGCCTTGCCTTAAACTTGTTTAATGCTGCTTATTTGGGCTTAAATCTATACATAATTTGTTAATTCTAATAAATTTTTTTCTTCATGCAAATAATAAAAAATTCAATCGATCAGGATTGGGGCGATTTAATAGACAAACTTGAGGCTTTTCTTGGTGTAAGGCCCGCTGATTTGAATGGGGTTTTATTTTTAATTGGGGTTCAAGAGCTTGGTCAAGGCACAAGGGCTTTTACAAAAGAACAAAAACAAGATTTAATGCATATTGCCGTATGCAAGGTGCTTAGCCGTTCTGGCTTTTATCAATTAGAAGGCAAGGATGCGGATGGGTGGCCCCATTGGGAGCCAGTAAAAAGCCTTCCTTATTTAGGATTAAAAGACCAGGAAATAGCGCTTAAATCTCATGTGATTGACTATTTTGAAGCAGAAATTTTTTAGAAAGAGGAGAGTTAATGAGAATCGTAACTTATAATGTAAATGGAATTAGGGCCGCATTAAATAAAGGACTAATTGAGTGGATAAAATCGGTAAATCCAGATGTTATTTGCTTTCAAGAGGTAAAGGCGAATTTAGATCAAATTGATTCTACTGTATTTTCGAATCTTGGCTTTCAAATCTATTGGCATTCTGCAGAGAAAAAGGGATATAGTGGTGTAGCTATTTTAACAAAATTTAAACCTAATCATGTCGAATATGGTTGTGGAATGGACGTTTATGATAGAGAAGGAAGGGTTTTAAGGGCCGATTTTGATACTTTCTCTTTAATGAGTGCCTATTTTCCTTCTGGTTCAAGCGGAGACATAAGACAGGCTTTTAAAATGCAATTTTTGTCAGATTTTATGCCCTATGCTCAAGAATTGAAGAAAGGTATTCCAAATTTGATTATTGCAGGCGATATTAATATTTGTCATCGGGCGATTGATATACATAATCCAAAATCAAATGCCAGAAGTTCTGGTTTTTTGCCTGAAGAAAGAGAGTGGATGGAAAACTTTGTGCAATCAGGATTTGTTGATACTTTTAGAAGTTTAAATAATCAGCCTCATCATTATACTTGGTGGAGTTTGCGTTTCGGTTCAAGGGCTAAGAATTTGGGTTGGCGCATTGATTATCAAATGATTACAGAGCAAATGAAAGATAGACTGAAAAGTAGCGTTATACTTCCAAATGCTTATCATTCCGACCATTGTCCTGTTTTAATTGAAATAGATTAGTAAAAAATACATTAAATTAAGGGGTTTTAAAAATATAGATATTATGGAAAACTACAAGTCAATTTCCGTTTTACATACGAAACTTGAAGAATATAAGTCAAAATTTTATTTGAATAAAGTTTTGAAAGGCGCTTTAATTTCAGCAGCCATAGTATTAGCTACCTATCTTATATTTAATACATTAGAGTTTTTTGCTCATTTTGGAACAACCGTTCGAACAATTCTTTTCTACTCATTTTGTGGGATTCTTTTGTATACCTTTTTTACCCAAATTGCTAGACCTTTAGTTTATTTGCTGAGCCCCAAAAAGCCAATTAATGATGCTGAAGCTGCAATTCAAATTGGTAGATTTTTTCCTGAAATAAATGACAAGCTTCTCAACACCTTGCAATTATCAACTAACGTAGGTAATAATGAACTTATTAGAGCATCCATTGACCAAAAAACCAAACAATTGGGTGTGGTTCGGTTTACCGATGCCATCAAAATAGAAGAAAACAAAAAATATTTAAAATATGCATTTATTCCCGCAGGTCTTATTTTAGCAATTCTCGCAATTTACCCCACTTATTTTGCTGAAAGTTCGAAGAGAATAGTCAATTTTAAAAATGAATTTGCACAACCAGCTCCCTTTCAATTTTTGATTAAAAACAAAGATCTATCTGCGTTTAAAAACGAAGATTTCACGATAAATCTATTGATTGTAGGTAAATCAATTCCTCAAGATATTTATTTATTAGTGGATGAGCGAAAAATTCATTTGGAATCGACCGATGCAAAAAACTATAGCTATACTTTCAGAAACATTCAAAAACCAACCGCCTTCACCTTCGAAGCTGCAGGATTCAACTCCGCCACCAACACAATAAAAGTTTTGAATCGCCCATCTCTAAACGGAATGATGGTTCATTTCACTTATCCTTCCTATTTGAAAAAACAAAATACTACTTTGGAAAACTCTGGAAATTTCACAATTCCAGAAGGAACTTTGGTTGAGTGGGAAATCGGAGCAACGGATACCGATTCGGTAAACTTTAACTTTGGTTTAGAAAAAAGTCTTCTTTTGCCTTCAAAAAAATCTTTCATCTCTGGTGATTTTTCACTGCGCAAGCAAATCAGGAAAAGCACCAACTATTTAGTAAAATTATACAATTCATTTAGTACTAATAAGGACGCTTCTTCCTATACCATTTCTGTCATTCCAGATAACTTTCCTACAATTAGTTTAGAGCAATTTAAAGACACCACTTTATATAATTATATTGTTTTAGGTGGAAAAATTGCAGATGATATTGGCCTTAGTCAATTGAAGGTAATGTACACCATTGAAAAACAAGGAGCCAAACCAAGGACTGGTTTTTATAATATCGGAATTGATAAAAGTCAAAATATTCAAAGTTTTTATCAAACTTGGATGCTCGATTCGTTGAAATTAAATCCAGGCGACAAGCTCAACTATTATGTGCAGGTATCTGATAACGATGGCGTGAATGGTCCCAAAAGCACCAAATCAGAAATTTTAGAGTATCTAATCCCTTCCACAGAAAAAATTGAAAAGAACATTGAAAACTCTTTGGAAAAAACAGAGGAACAGTTAGACAAAACCCTGAACAATGCCGAAAAATTGAAAAATGAATTGGCAAACCTTGAAAAAAGGTTGAAAAACAATCCTGAACTTAACTACCAAGATAAGAAGCTCGTTGACGAGTTGTTGAAAAAGAAGGAAGACCTTATTAATGAAATAAAAGCGCTTCAAGAGCAATTTAAAGTTTCAACTGATCAACAAAAAAGGTTTGATGAGCTTAAACCTGAGCTTATGGAAAAGCTAAAACAATTGGATAATCTGATAAAAGAGCTTTTGGATGAAGAGACCAAAAAGATGTATGAAAACCTAAAAGAACAGTTGGAAAAAAGGGAAAACGAAAAAATGCTTGATCAGTTAGATAAGCTAAAAAATAAGGAGCGAAATCTTGAAAAAGAATTAGAGAGAGCAATGAAGCTTTTCAAAAAGTTAGAGAAAGAACAAAAGGTGGATAAAGCAATCAAAGACCTTTTGGAACAAGCCAAAAAAGAAGAAAATCTAGCAGAAAAAACAGAGCAAAAAGATCCAGCTGAAAACAATGAAGAATTAAAGAATAAACAAGAGGAAATAAGCAAAGATTTTGAAAAAACAAAAGAAGAATTGGATGAAGCTGAAAAGCTTTCAGAAGAATTGAAGGAAGACGATAAGTTGGACACTGATAAAAAAAGTCAGGAGGAAATTTCCAATGATCAGAAAAAAAGCAAATCTGACATGGAAAAAAAGGATAACAAAAAAGCTGCAGCCTCTCAGAAAAAAGCTGCACAAAAAATGAAAAATTTGGCTGAAAAACTTGAAAGTCAAAAGGAAAGTCAAGAAGCGATTGAAACAGAAGAAAACATTGATGACCTTAGGCAAATTATGGAAAATCTTGTGAAGCTCTCCTTTGATCAGGAAAAGCTAATGAAGGACTTCCGAAACATCAGAATAGGTGATCCAAGATTTCTTAAATTGGGTCAAACGCAAATCAAGCTGAAAGACGATGCCAAAATAATTGAAGACAGCCTCTATGCTTTGGCGAACAGAGTTTTTCAAATAAAATCATTTGTAACCAGAGAAGTGGGGCTTATGAAATATCATATGGATGAGAGCTCCGAAAGCATTAAGGAAAGGAAGCTTAACACTATTACTGCAAGACAGCAATTTGCAATGACCTCAATGAACAATTTAGCATTACTCCTGAGCGATGTACTTAGCCAAATGCAAATGAGTATGATGGATATGAGTGGCAAAGGCAAAGGGAAGAAAAAGGGTAATATGCCACTTCCATCAATGTCTGAAATGCAACAAAAACTAAATCAAAAAATGCAGGGTAAATCTGGCAAAGATGGAAAGAATGGAAAAGATGGGAAGGGTGGCGAATCTGAGGAGCTGGCTAAGCTTGCTCAAGAACAAGGCCGCATTAGGCGAATGCTTCAAGAGTTGTTGGATGGTCAAAAGGGCAATGAGATTGGAAAGCAATTGGACGACCAAGTAAAAGACTTGATTAAAAAAATGGATCAAACTGAAACCGATATTGTAAATAAACAAATTACAAAGCAAACCTTAAACAGACAAAAGGAGATTGAAACACGACTTCTGGAATCTGAAAAAGCATTAAAACAACAGGAGGAGGACGAGAAGCGTAAAGCTGAAACAGCATCAGAAATTCCCAAAACTATTCCGAAAGAATTGGAAGAATATGTGAAAACCAAACAGAAACAAACAGAGCTTATAAGAACTGTTCCTGCAGCCCTTTCTCCTTTTTATAAAAAAGAAGTTGATAATTATTTTAAACGTATAAACAAATAGTATGATTTCGTTTTTTGTTGAAGAAGTTCCATTTACCCTAAAAGATAAATTAAAACTTAAAACTTGGATTAAGCATGTTTGTTTGCTATATAATAAAAAGCCTGGTGATTTGAACTATATCTTTTGTAATGATGATTACTTACTTGAGATTAACAAAACTTACTTAAACCACGACTTCTATACAGATATTATTACTTTTGACCAATCTGAATCGGAAGACATGATTGAAGGAGAAATTTATATTAGTGTTGATCGAGTAAAGGAAAATGCTGAGAATAATAATATTGACTTTCCTCAAGAATTAAAAAGAGTAATTATCCATGGGATTTTGCATCTTATCGGCTTTAAAGACAAGACAGAACAAGATTCCAAAAAAATGAGGCTGCTTGAAAACCAGATGCTAGAAATAATTAAATAATTGAACGTTCCACGTGAAACTTTTTTTGCCAATTGTTGTGGCTGTTCCACGTGAAACATAGAAAGAAAAAGAATGTTTGAAAAATATGATGTGATTGTAGTGGGGGCGGGGCATGCTGGCTGTGAGGCTGCACATGCCGCTGGCAAGATGGGCTCAAAAGTATTGCTTATCACAATGAATATGCAGACTATCGCTCAAATGAGCTGTAATCCCGCAATGGG
>JAZKGO010000117.1:0-7818 GCA_040385875.1 Bacteroidota bacterium | reverse complement strand
CTGAGCATGCTGAGCCTTGGCCTGGCGGGCGTACCAATCACTATCTTTTTGACCTGAATCGGGATTGGGCTTGGCTAGTACAAGACGAGACCAAACAGCGAATGGCTCTTTACAATTCATGGATGCCCCATTTGCATGCCGATTTTCACGAACAAGGGGTTAATTCGCCTTATTATTTTGCACCAGCCGCTAAACCTTATCATGAGGACATTACCAGTTGGCAGAGAGAATTTCAGCAAAAAATAGGGCAGTATAACAAGAAAGAATTTGATAAGAATGGCTGGCTCTATTTTTCAAATGAAAGATTTGATTTGCTCTATCCGAGTTATGGCGATACTTATCCTACTTTTAATGGCGCCATTGGCATGACTTATGAGCAGGGGGGGATCAGAGGTGGTCTAAGCTATGCATTGGAGGACGGTGATACTCTTACTTTACAACAAAGGGTAAGCCACCATGTAGCATCAAGTTTTGCAGCAATATCGGCTTTATCTAATGAGGCTAATAAAAATGTGGAGGAGTTTATTAAATATTTTGAAAAATCTAGGAATAATCCAGAGGCTCTTTACCAAACCTATTTAATCAAAACGAAGGATGCCGAATCAAAAATTGAAGAGTTTACCAAACATATGGATCTACTCGGAATTAAGTATGGAATAGCTGGCAGATCCTTTCTTGCAAACGGATATTCTTATCAGGATAAAAAAATGAAAGGCTTTTCAATAGAGCCTAACGACCTGATATTGAGCATGAATCAGCCAAAGTCAAAGCTTTTGAAAGTGCTTTTAGAACCTAGTTCTGTAGTTGAAGACTCCCTAACTTATGACATTACGGCTTGGTCTTTACTCTATGCTTATGGATTGAAGGCCTATTCTTTAAAAGAAAAAATGACTCCTAAAGAATATCAAATAAAAAAAGTAATCAATACTGCTAATCCAAACCAATTACCTTATGCTTATTTCTTAAAGTGGGATTCATTTACTGATATAAAAGTTCTAACCGAATTACTGAGTAAAAAAATAAAAGTTCGGCAGGCTGAAATGCCTTTTGAAATTGAGGGAAAAGTTTTTGAGCGTGGTACGCTGATTATTACCAGAACGGGCAATCTGAACTTTGGTGCTGGACTTGAAAAAGTAGTTTTTGATATTGCAAATAAATACAATGTATCTGTAAATCAAAGCTTTACTGGAATGGTAACTAAAGGCTTTGATTTAGGATCCAATAAAATTTCTGTTTTAAAAGCACCAAAAATTGCCATTGTGGGAGGTGAACCCACTGATTCAAATGCATTTGGAGAAGTTTGGCATTTTTTCGATAAACAAATTAATTACCCAGTAACAATTGTCAATGTTGATTTTTTGACCAATAATTTGTTTACTCCTTTTGATGTAATTATTTTACCAAGAGGCAATTTTAATAGATTTATTTCCGAAAACACATCAAAAGCTTTGGTTGAATGGGTGAGAGGGGGTGGGAAACTGATAATCATGGAAAGGGCCAATAATGCTTTTGCTGATAAGTCGGGATTTGAATTAAAGAAAAAGGAAGCTAAAAAAGACACGGCAGTAAACGTAAAAACTTTTGAAAACAGAGAAAGAGAAGAGATTAAGGAGGAAACCCCTGGGAGTATTTATGCTGTTAACTTGGATAATAGCCATCCACTGGCTTTTGGTTACGAAAAAATTTACAACAGTTTAGTTTTGGAAGTATCTGATTTTCAGTTGCTTAAAACAGGCTGGAATGTGGGTGTAATAAAGGAAAATAGTATTGTGGCGGGTTTTGTCGGAAAAAAAGCGCAAGATAAATTGAAAAACTCTCTGGCCTTCGGGGTTGAAAGTCTAGGAAAAGGAAATATTGTGTATATGATTGATAATCCGCTTTTTAGAGGGTTTTGGCAAAATGGGAAACTCTTATTTGCCAATGCGGTATTTGGTAATTAGGCAATCCTAAGCCTTATATTCTAACTTGTTATGTTCGTTAAGTTCAAGTAGCCAATAAATATAGCCAGCATCTTTTTGCTCCTTTTTTTGTGCGATCATTATTTTATTGCCATCAGTACGAAGGTTAATCATGCCGTAGACTGCCACATTGCGTTCAATTTTTGATTCAATTTTAGCAATCTGAATTTTTAATTGGTTTTTTAGCTCTGCTGTAAGTTCTGGTTTTTTTAATTCAATATACAAATTCCTTAAAATTTCATAATCAGTCATATTAATAGCCCTTTTTTCATTGGTCGATCGAGCCAACTCGGTACTAAAAATTAAAGGTCGCTTGCCTCTGCTATTTTTACCAATTGCTCCCAAAGTTTCAGGTCTTGGATGGGTATGTGTTTCATTGTCTCCGCTAGATATTACAGTAGCAATTGGATTAATAAATGATAAAAAATCGTCCATAAAGTGATCAGAGCCATGATGGCAGGATTTGGCCACGTCCGATTCGAAAATTAATCGTCCTTTTGCAATCATATCCTTTATATCATTTTCAAGAGTGGTGGTAAGTGGATTATAACCAGTATAATGTTCTGTTAAATATTCTTGTGATTTTTCGTTCAAATCGCCCCCAAGTAAAAGCGAAATATGACCCATATATGCTTTAATTACAACAGAATGACCATTTTTTGTTTCTCCATCATCTCCCAATACTCTTAAATGTTTTTTGCCATTAAATTGCTCAGATACGGGAGCTAAAACCTCAAAACGTATTTCAGAATTTTCATCAAAGCCCTCAATCAGCGTACCTTTTTCTAGGCTGTCAATTTGTTGAATCCCCTTTTTTTGATAGGCATCATGCATTAATTTGGGGTATTTTTTTCCACCCCTGTTAGTCTGAATATCAAAAAGTGATTTGAGTTCGGGCAAATTTTGAATGATATCGGAAAGATATTTTTTTCCATTTTTTGTGGTTCTGGGTCCCAACAATTCATTGCCAGCCCGCTCCATTATTCCATTGTGATAAATTCTTTTGATATTGATTTTATCATGATTGATAATTTGATCAAAACCGCCATAATGATCTTCGTCTGAATGGGTAATAATCAGCATTTCTATGGGTAATTGATCGGTCCTATTTTTTAAATTAAACCGCCAATTAAGGAAGCGAACCATGTTGTCGCCCTTTCCAGCATCTATTAATATGAATTTATCATCAGGTGTGATTACTAAAGATCCATCTCCTTGACCCACATCCACAAAACAAACTTCAAGAAGTTTATTGGCTTGTAATTTATTTGATTTTACCCAACCAACTGCACCTCGGCATTTGATTTTTGTAAAACTAGGCACGCTGATTTCATCCAAAACCACTACTAAATCGCCCCAAAGCAGTTTATTTAGAACTTTTGAACTGGTATCAGCTGTTTGAAATAATTTGGCTTCGGGATAGCCAATGTATTGATTAGTTGCCATGATTATAGAGGTTAATCAATTAAGAACGCTGTTATGCGTTTCGTTCTCAAAGTTTATAAAAATATTCGAATACTTCAAGCGTAAAATTACCTGATTTTCAATTGGTTAGAATGATATTGAGAACTTTGCTTTTTAAAATGTGGGGGAAGAAGAGCTTTGAATTTACTGCTTTACATTTTTCAAACTATATTTTCCCGCCATTCCGCTGATAATATAACCTGATACTTGGGTAGTGGTATAATACTGATAATTCACATCGAAAAGACAACTGGCACCTAAACTTTCAGCTTTTTCTATTAAGGCAGCAATTAATATCTTTTTCTCGTCTGCGTTTTTGCCTCTTTGCACCATTCGGTCTTTCACAATTTTTTCTTTAAGACCGTTCAATTCCTCCCGACTTATACTAACTTCTTGAATGGGCTCAACGTCAAAAGTTGGTTTTTCTGGTTTGAAAAATACATCCATTGGATACTTTTCTTTCATCTGTGGCAAAGCAATGCCATTTCGCTGGGAGGTTTGACCAGTGGCGTAGTTTGTCTCATAATAGGAGCTGGTTTGCAAAGGCTTTTTGCATGAAAAAATTGTTGCTAACCAGCTTAAAATCAACAGGTTGGATATTTTATTTGCCATTTTATATCAGCTTGTCCGCAATCAATGTTGCTTTGATTTTCGATTCGAGCTCATCGCTGGCTTTCATCACCGGTAATCTTACTTCATTGCTGCAAATTCCTAATATTTTCAATATAGTTTTCACACCCACTGGATTACCTTCTTCATAAAGTAGGGGATCAATAGCCAAAAATGACTTTAAATGTTGGTTGGCTTCTTTTATATTTCCGTCCAAAGCGGCATGAATCATAGTGGTGAATTTGGCAGGAATCGCATTGGCAATCACTGACATTACTCCAACTCCACCATTTAAAATAATAGGAATAGCTTGGATATCATCACCCGAAATCAAAAGAAAATCGTCGGGTTTGTCACGTACTATTTCCATCACTTGCTCAATAATGCATGAAGCTTCTTTAATCCCAATAATATTTGGATGCTCTGCTAATTTTAAAGTTGTAGCCGAACTCATGTTAATACCCGTTCTTCCAGGAATATTGTACATGATAATGGGTAAGGGTGAGGCATCCGCAATGGCCTGATAGTGGGCAATTACTCCTCTCGATGATGGTTTGTTGTAATACGGACAAACAGAAAGTATTGCTACCACGCCTGACAAGTCAGTCTCTTTTACCTGTTTTACTACTTTGGCTGTATCATTCCCACCAATACCGTAAACGATCGGTAAATTTTTGTAGTTATTTTCTTTAATAAAGTCTAGTATCTGCTTTTTCTCTGATAATGAGGTAGTTGCAGACTCTCCAGTAGTTCCATTCACCACTAAATAATCTACACCACCTTCTGAAACATGGTTGATTAATTTTTTTAATCCATCAAAATCAATGCTTTTATCAGCATTCATGGGGGTCACTAAGGCCGGTGCAACACCGTGAAATATTGGTCTCATTTTAATTATTTACAAATACTATTTTAATCTGTTAAAAAATGGGTTGAAACCCATTTCTATAATATCAATCGTTCTTACTGGACTTAGGCAATATCTGTTTTAATCTATAACAAACCTTCTAACTAAGAAAGCATTTGCACAAACTCTTCTTCACTGATCATTTTCACGCCTAATTTATTGGCTTTATCCAATTTTGAGGCACCTGCTTTTTCGCCAACAATCAGATAATCAAGTTTTGAGCTCACTCCAGATACAAACCTGCCACCGTTGGCTTCTATTTTTGCTTCGAGGTCTTCTCTGCCAAAATTAACGAAAGTTCCTGTATAAAGGAATGATTTACCAGCTAAAAGATTGGATTCTTGCACGAATTCTTCATCAATCGACGAAAATTGCAGTCCGGCGACCTTTAAGCGGTGGATGATGGCCACATTTTCACTGTCAGCAAAAAAATCAAGGACTGATTGAGCAATTCTTTCGCCAATTTCGGCTACCGAAAGCAATTCTTCTTTAGTAGCAATTGCCAAACTATCAACAGTTTTAAAGTGGTTGGCCAACTTTTCGGCCACTGTAGCTCCGACAAATCGTATTCCAATGGCAAAAAGTACAGATTTGAATGGAATATTTTTGGATTGCTCCAATGCTTTCAAAATATTTTCGACCGTTTTTTCTTTAAAACCTATTTTTTTTGATTTACCCGTTTCTTCATCAATGATTGTTTTTTCTATACCAAATAAATCTTCATATTTTAAATCATATAAATCAGCTGGATTGGTCACCAATTTTTTATCAAAAAGTAATTCGATTTTACCCTCCCCTAAACTATCAATATTCATAGCCTTTCTGTGAATAAAATGCTCTAAACGCCCTTTAATTTGTGGAGGACATCCTTTATCATTGGGGCAATAATGCTGAGCCTCACCTTCAGTTCGCACCAATAAAGTACCACATTCGGGGCAATTTGTGATATAAGTAACTGGTAATGAGTTATCTAGTCTCTTAGTTAAATCAACGGAAGTGATTTTCGGAATTATTTCTCCACCCTTTTCTACACAAACCCAATCCCCTTCATGAATGCCTATTCTTTCGATTTCATTGGCATTATGTAAAGAAGCTCTTTTGACCATAGTGCCAGCTAGGCTAACTGGCTGTAATTCAGCTACAGGTGTAATTGCACCTGTGCGACCAACTTGATAGGATATTTTTTTTAAAAGTGTTGATTTGTTTTCTGATTTATATTTAAACGCAATCGCCCAGCGAGGACTTTTGGCTGTAAAACCAAGTTCTTCCTGCTGTTCATAGCTGTTAATTTTAATCACAATTCCATCAGTATTGAGGGGTAATTCATGACGTTTTGTTTCCCATTCATTGATAAATTCAAAACACTTCTGAATATTTGAGCATTTACGCCATGTTTTTGAAATATTAAAACCCCAATCGGAAAGCGTAACAAGACTTTCTTCATGTGTATTAAAGTCTTGATTGTCAGATAGATAAGAATAGATATAGCAGTCCAAGTTGCGTTCAGCTACTGCCGCAGAATCTTGTTGCTTAAAGGTGCCGCTAGCAGCATTTCTTGGGTTTGCTAATAACTGTTCACCCAATTCTTCTTTTTCGTCATTAATTCTTTTGAAAACCGAATAAGGCATAAATCCTTCTCCACGCACCTCAAAGCTGGTAGGAATATTTTCCTTATTTATTCTGAGAGGTAATGTTCTGATTGTCTTTACATTAGCGGTTATATTATCGCCTTTTGTGCCGTCGCCACGAGTTACCCCTCGTACCAAAAGCCCATTTTCATAAGTCATCGAAAGAGCCACTCCATCAAATTTGAGTTCGCAGATGTACTCATATTCCCTACCCATCAATCCTTTATTTACTCTTTCGTCAAAATCCAATAATTCTTGTTCCGAATAAGTGTTTCCCAAAGAAAGCATTGGATATTTATGAATGACGGTTTCAAATTCTTTGGTGATAGTGCCACCCACACGCTGGCTTGGAGAGTCAGGTAGCTTTAAAGTTGGGTTGTCAGTTTCCAGTTGAACGAGCTCTTCTAGTAGCTTGTCAAAAGTATAATCATCCACTTCAGAAATACTATTTTGGTAATATTGTTGGTTATAGTGGTTGAGTTGTTGGGTCAGCTCTGAAATGCGATCTTTGGCATTCATATTCAATCGAAGGTTTAATTTTTTTTCTGAATTTGAATTTAATTAGAAATACAAAAATCACATAATTATTCAGGAATATCAACAGAAATTTATAAAACTCTTTTTTAAAGCTATTGAATGGTTTTATCTTTGTAAATGGATAATTTTTTGATTGCGCCGTCTTTGTTAGCAGCTAATTTTGCAAATCTTTCTCTGGATTTAGAATTGGTGGAAAAATCGGAGGCTGACTGGCTTCATTTTGATGTAATGGATGGACATTTTGTTCCTAATATTAGCTTTGGCATTCCAGTTTTGGAAGCGGTGCGCAAAAATTTCCAAAAGCCAATCGATGTTCATTTGATGATTTCTAATCCAGATTTATATTTGGAAGCCTATAAAAATGCTGGAGCAGATTGTATATCAGTACATTATGAAGTTTGTAGCCACCTAAACCGAACAATCAATCGAATTAAAGAGTTGGGTTGTAAGGCAGGTGTAGTGCTCAACCCCCATACACCCGTATCGGTTTTAGAGGAGATTTTGCACGAGGTTGATTTTGTGCTTTTGATGTCAGTTAATCCAGGTTTTGGTGGTCAAAAATTCATTGAATCGACGATCAATAAAGTGGTAAAATTGAGAAAATTAATTGAAAGTTTAGGACTCAATACATTAATTGAAATTGATGGCGGGGTAAATTTGGAAAATGCAAAAAGGTTGAAATCAGCAGGTGCTAATATATTAGTCGCTGGGAATT
>JAZKGO010000116.1:0-39765 GCA_040385875.1 Bacteroidota bacterium | reverse complement strand
CGCAGATTTTATGCAATGGTGAGCCCGGAAGGGCTGGAGCGTTGGGCAATTCAGAAATACATTTCCATTAGTCCAAAAACTAATTTCAAAATGTTTAATACTTTTGCAGACGCAGATGAGAACCCCGAATTGCCTGGTTCTGATTGGGATTACACTTTCAGCGAACAAAACGGAAAGACAATAGTGAGTATTATTATTTATAATGAATCGCTTGTCCGTTTGGAGAAGATGATTGAGATGGGTTTCACAGAAGGATTCAAAATGTCGATGAATAATCTGGAAAAAGTATTGGTTACTTTAACTAAAAAATGATTTATATTTTCAAAACTTCAGTCAAAACAAAAAGTCAGGTTAAGAAACTCAAACCACCTATTGACAAAATACTGCCAAAAGGAAAATGGAACTTTGATCTTGAAGACATTGATAATATCTTGCGTATTGACAGTGAAGAAGATATCGTTTTGAAAATAATTAGATTACTAAATATTTACGAATTTTCTTGCGAAGAATTGGAATAAGAATGAATGTACAAGCACAAATCGCTGCGTATATTGCGAGTCAACCCGAACCAAAACGCAGCGAAATGGAAGCGTTGCATCAAATCATTCAAGGTTTGATGCCGGCATGTAAATTATGGTTTTTGGATGGTATAAACGATGAAGGTAAAATGGTTTCTAATCCTAATATTGGATATGGATTTTACACCATAAAATATGCTGATGGAACCACCAGAGAGTTTTATCAAATTGGTTTGAGCGCAAACACAACCGGAATTTCTGTGTACATCCTTGGGTTAGAAGATAAAACCTACTTAGTCCAAAACTATGGGAAAAAAATTGGCAAAGCGAGTGTGACCGGATATTGTATTAAGTTCAAAACTATAAAAGATATAAACATTGATATCCTTAAAGGGGCTATACGCTATGGAGTTGAAGCTACATCTCGATAGCTAGATCTTTAACAAAAGTTTACCGTTCAATAAAAAAAAATTGGAGCTGCAATAATTTTATCTAAATTTAATGAAATTAGAAATTTCAACTGAAACAGTGTTGAAAAAATAAGCAGTTTGACTCTGTTAATTCAAAATTATTTAAAACTATTATGCTAAGAATTAAACTGAAATCATTTACAAACATTTGGAATAATCTTATTTTTTACGGCAATTTAACGGTTGTATTTAGGTGAGTTGAAAGCCGCAGCGGTGCAATATTTATTGGACATAACAACAACTTTACAAAAAATGAAAATAGTATTCAGGACAATTATCATGACATTTTGTTTGATAATTTGTGTAAACATTTTATTTGGACAAGATCCAAGGGAATCCGAAATTATACGACTCGAAAATATTGAAAGAGAGGCGACTATGAAAGGGGATTCTACTCTATTATTTGGTAAAATATGGTCAAATAGGATGGTTGTAAATACCCCTGCCAACCGAGTGGGTATGGTAGAAGGCACTAAAATGCAGCTGCGTACAGGCAACTTAGCCTATTTATCTTTTGTAAGAAATATAGAGAAGATTACCTTCAATGAAGACATTGCAATGGTAATGGGGGAGGAAATTATCAAACCCCAACTTCACCAGCAAAATGCGGGCAAAACAGTTACTCGTAGATTCACCAATATTTGGAAATATTCAAACAAACAATGGCAAATGATTGGGCGACATGCGACTATATTAAAGGTAGAGTAATTACGGTAGGAGGTACCTCATTAAACTTTTGTGCATGTTTTCAACTTAATTTTTTTTACAGAATCCCGTGGATAATCAGAAATGTTTCTGGGCAAACATCCGAAAAGCATTGAGGATATTCCCAACCTACCTATAACCCTGCTCATATTGTGTGATTTAAAGTAGTTAGTAATGGAGCTTGACCATATTTTCATTTTTACTAAAGAGCCCGACCAAGTAGCAAAGGTTTTACAAGAGTTTGGCTTAACTGAGGGAACATCAAATATTCATAAAGGGCAAGGAACCGCATGCAGGCGCTTCTTTTTTCATAATGCTTATTTGGAATTAGTATGGGTAAATAACGAAGAAGAAGCTAAAAGTTCTTTTATTTCCAAAGCAAAATTGTGGGAACGCTCGCAATACCACTTTACAAATTACTGTCCATTTGGGATTTGCTTCAGATCGAAAAATGAATTGTTTAATCCTTTAAACTTGCTGTTTAATGATGGTTGGCGCTATTATTCAACCTACCTGCCAGCAGACCAATTTGCAAACATAGCTTCAAACGAGGATTTTCCAACAGAACCAATGCTCTTTGAAATGCCTTTTTTTGGATTGGCACCCAAAGATTATCTTTTGGACAAACAACAGCCATTGGCTCATGAAAAGGACTTTCTGGAAATCACAAAAATTACGATTACAATACCCCATTATACTATTAATAGTCAATCAATGGCAATCAAAAAGGTTCTTTTAAGTAATGATGTGGTTATGACAGAGGGGGAGAACTATTCTGTTTCATTAGAATTTGATCATTTCAAGAAAAAAGAGACTCGGAACTTTAATCCTTTAATTCCATTAACTTTTAGATGGTAATTCTCCCAAATGATACGAATGGAGTAAAGGCCATTTTTTGAGGATTTATGATTTGTTTTATAGACGGAAAGCTCATTTTATATTATATTTTTTGAAATATTGGCAAAATAAGTGGAAACCTTTTCGAAAATCAATACGCAAGAATCAGCATGAATCAACGAGAATGGAGGGTATAAAAAAAACCTTAATATTCAAAATATTAAGGTTTTGGTGTTTTTAAATCTTATGGATTCTTACTATCTGCTCCCTCTCTTGGGCTTATTAAATAATTGATTTTCAGGCATTTACGAGATTTATGTAAATTTATAATATTTGCAAAATAGTTGTATTATTTTTCAGTTTTATGCAAAATTCTGCAGCTAAAAAATTCAATTTTTCAATGTCATATTTTATAATCTACCCTATTTGAACATCTTTATGTTCTAGGTTCAAATCTTCACTTTGGCTTTGGTTCTATCGTTTTATAGAAATTTATAGATATAATCTTCAAATTCATATGAAAATGCGGATTTGAATGTATTGCTGCACGACTAGTAGGGTAGTTAAAAAAACTTCATTTATATAAGGTCTAAAGCTACTAATTGCCCTAAAACTTCATTTAAATTGCAATGTGTCCAACTCGGCTTGAGTGGCATATTTCCTCCTGTCGGTGTTACTACAAAATTGTGTTGGGTCGTTAAATCATTGACTGATTCTGTGGAGCCACGTTTAAGTGCAGGAGTTAAGGATAACTTTATCTCTATCGAAACGATTGGTTTTAATCCTTTTACTAAAACCAAATCCATTTCAGCTCCATTCGACGTTCTGTAAAAATAAGGTTGAATTCCATCTTTGAGCTGTTGAATAATTTGTTCAATTACATAGCCTTCCCATGAAGCTCCCGCAATTGGGTTTTGAGTTAAATCAGAAAATGATCTAACATTATGCAAATAATGCAAATTACCGCTGTCACGAATATATATTTTGGAGCTTTTTACAATTCGCTTACTTATATTGACAAACCATGGTTCGAGTCTTCTAACCAAAAAAGCTTGCTCAAGAATATCCACATAACGCTGCACAGTGGTATGGGTTAAACCAAGCGAGTTACCAATCATCGAATAATTGAGCAACGAACCATGAATATGCGAAATCATTCTCAGAAAATTATTGGTTATTGATGCCTGATTTGACATTCCTAGATTAGCCAAATCTTGCTCGACATACGTTTTAATGAAATTTTGTTGCCATTGTCCCCAAAAAATATCCGTTGGAGCAAGTAAAGCATCGGGAAATCCCCCTCTTAACCAATGTGTATTTTCAGTAATATTTGCTTGTCTCATTTCAGAATAGCCAATAGGTGAAAGTTCGTGATAAGCTACCCTTCCAGCCAAAGACTCTGAGCTTTTTTGTAAAAAAACAGGAGATGCGGAGCCTAATAATATAAATCTGCCAGCCTTACGATTGCGGTCAATCAAACCTCTGAGTTGTGGTAACAACGGCAAATACCGCTGAATCTCATCAATTACAATCGTTTTATCTTGATTATTGTCAATTACCCAAGTAGTGTTATTGACGAGTGTTTCGTAATCTTCGGTAATTTCCAAATCGAAATAGACCGAAGACCGATTTAATTGGTTCATCAAAGATTTAACTAAAGTAGTTTTTCCTACTTGCCTTGGACCTAA
Source organism: Bacteroidota bacterium (assembly GCA_040385875.1). Taxonomy (GTDB): domain Bacteria; phylum Bacteroidota; class Bacteroidia; order Cytophagales; family Spirosomataceae; genus JANMZR01. Next base: position 35,547 of record JAZKGO010000116.1, on the reverse strand, counting down.
AATACCCACCGCAGGAAAAAAATCTAATGACTGTAAAACTGTCGCTTCAAGAATTCGCTTTATCATTAATCATGCAGTTTGAATTTTAAAAATGCAATTTACATGATTAAATCAATTATTTGTTCATTATTATTGAATTTTGCGCATTATATTTTATATAATAACAAAAAGCGAGTATCAGAAAATAAAAAACGGATCCACTGAAGGGTAGAATTTATACTTAATTAAATGGAACACCAGAAACCGGAATATCTTTACAAATTATTACTAAAATTGGCCTGTTTTGCTCCTGAATCAACAGTTTATTAAATAATTGGTTTTCAAGTATTTACGAAATTTATTTAAATTTATAATATTTGAAAATAGTTTTATTATTTTTCAAATTATCCAATTGAATTCATGGCTCTAACAAATTTAAATAAACTGCGATTTGTTGACTATTTGATCTTTTTTCAAAATAGAAATACTTTATTTGAATCATTGAAAAGAAATCCCTCAATATAAATGGTTTAAATACCTTTCTATAAGTTCATCCAAACTTATATTATCCCACTTTTATCTTATTGCTATCAAAATGTTAAGTCGATTATTACTTGATTGTTTTAGAATATTTTTGCGCCAAAGTATTTTAATTTCCTTTCAACTAATTTAAAAGAAGTATCATTTATGAAGAAATTTTACATTTTTAATCTAATTTTCGCCTTAGTTTTATTAGGAGGAAATTTAAGTTTTAGCCGATTCGTCCAAGGTCGGCTAGTCGCACTACAAGAAGGAAAAGGAGCTGCTCCTCTAACTAATGTCGCAAACTCTGGTTTTTTAAAAGAGTCAAACACACCTGGCATGGAAGAAATTTCTGAAAGTGTAATTGTTAATCTTTCGATATCTTCGCCAACTGCTTCGGAAGTAAGCCCAGCCGCAATTACAGTTACTGCCACTGCCTCATCACCAGTAGTAGGCAACCAAACTGTAAGCCTTGGAGTAGCAGGTACAGTTTCAGTTGGTGACTACTCAGTATCCAATTCAACAATTACAATTCTTGATGGACAAACTACAGGGACTGTAACATTGACTGCAATTGATGATATTTTATCGGAGGGTTCTGAAACAGCAACGCTAACTATAAGTAGTCCATCGGCAGGCTTAATTTTAGGTGGAAATATTACATTAGATATTACAATTGCTGACAATGATTGCGAACAACAATTGGTATTAAAGTCGACCGCCATAAGTGCAAACGGTGCTGAAATATCTGCATTTGACCCAATTAATGATAAAATATATACAGTTGCTGGCCCTGCAGTAGAGTATTATACATTGGATGCAAACGGAGCAATTTCCGCTGGAACAAATGTTCCATTCGGATTTACTTCGGCTGGAAATAATATTTTACCGAATAGTGTTGCTATTAAAAATGGAATTGTAGCCGTAAGTTACGCCATTCAAAATAGTGTTACTTTGGCTCAAGCGCCAGGCATAGTTGCCTTTTATAACGCCAATGACGGAAGTTTTATAAATCAAGTTACTGTGGGTTATTTACCTGATATGCTTACGTTTACTCCCGATGGCACAAAAGTATTAACGGCGAATGAAGGCGAGCCAAATAGTTATAATCAGGCCACTTCTTTTGATCCCGAGGGTTCGGTTTCGATAATTGATGTATCTGGCGGATTTGTAACCCCACCAGTTGTTACGGCAGGTTTTACAAGTTTTAATCCACAAATTGCAACTTTAAAAGCGGCGGGTGTGAGAATATATAGCCCAAGTGCCGATCTAGCGGATCCTAATGGCCCAAATGCAACAGTTGCTGAGGATTTAGAGCCAGAATATATCACTTTTAATGTAGATGCAACAAAAGCAATAATCACATTGCAAGAAGCAAATGCCTTTGCAGAATTGGACATTGCTACGGCAACAATTACCCAAATTATCCCACTTGGTTTGAAAGATCATAGTTTAGTCGGAAATGGCTTGGATGCCTCCGATCGTGATGTGAATTTCCCAGCGACGGGTGCTACTGGTAAAATTAATATTCAAAATTGGCCAGTTAAAGGTATGTATCAACCTGACGCAATAGCTAGCTTTTCGGTAGCTGGCAATAATTACTATATTACTGCAAATGAGGGAGATACTAGAGCTTATACTGGCTTTTCAGAAGAAATAAGAGTAGGAGCAGCAGGTTATGTACTGGATCCAACGGTTTTCCCAACAGCTGCAAGCACCCTAAAACCCAATCAATTTTTGGGTAGATTACAACTTTCGAATGGAACAGGTGATAATGATGGCGATGGTGATTTTGATGAAATTCATGCCAATGGCACTCGATCCTTTACCATTTGGAATAATAGCTTTATAAAAGTTTTTGATAGCGGGGATCAGCTTGAGCAATTATCGGCTAGTTTTTCGGCTAGTTCTTTTAATTCGGACGGATTGGATGCAACTTTTGACACCAGAAGCGATAACAAAGGACCTGAACCTGAGGCTGTTACGACGGGCATTGTGAACGGAATCTTATACGCATTTGTGGGAAGCGAGCGTACTGGCGATATATTTGTTTATGATATTAGCAACCCAATGGCTCCAGTTTTTAAGCAATATATCAACAACGCCGTAGACCTTGCCGTGGAAGGTTTAATTTTCGTATCTTCAGAGGATAGCCCAACTGGAAAAGCCTTAGTAATTTCTTCAGCTGAGTTGAGTAAAACAGTGTCAGTTTTTGAATTTTCTGTACCCAATTGTACTCAAAACATAATTTCTGGAATAGTAACGGAAGACACTGATGGCGGTATTATTGATGGTAATCCGCTTTCAATTTCGGGTGCATATATTTCACTGTTTAAGAGTGCAAACAATACCGCTATTCCCGATTTAGTGGCTGAAGTAGCCTCAGGAACAGGTATTTACACCTTTCCAGCAGTTGCTTCGGATACTTATACATTAGTGATTGGTATTTCGCCTGATGGGTTTAATATTGCTTCATACCCCAATGTTGGTGGTTTTTCGATGGGGGCAAGTGCCGAAGGAGTAGCAGGAACATTAGGTGATGGCAATGCAAATGGCAAAACAAAAGTAATCGTATCGGGCAATTCCACTATTTATGGTTCAGCCAAAGTAGCTGCACCTGCTGGGGTTGGTTTTGCTTCGGCAAAAAATGCACCACTTCCAATTAAATTGGTAAGTTTTGAAGGTAAATACATTGATGCTGGCAATGAATTAATTTGGAAAACTAGCTCAGAGGTAAATTTAAGTCATTTCGAAATTCAACGCTCAAATGATGCTAAAATATTTCAAAAAATCGGAGAAGTAAGCGGTAGTGGAAATACAGTTGAAAAACAAAATTATTTATTTCTGGATAACGAAGCAAAGTCAATTCCCAATGCTTATTATAGATTAAAAAGTATTGATTTTGATGGAAAAATAGACTTTTCAAAAATAATATTTATCAATAGAGAAACTGAAAAATCAATAGTTGGTAATATTTATCCAAATCCGGCAACAGGTTCTGAGGCATTTTTGAATATATATGCTATTGATAATGAGCAGTTTAAAATAAATATTTATGATTTTACGGGAAAAATAATTAGCGCTCAAGAATTGATTTTATCACAAGGTGAAAATCGTGTAAAATTAAATACTGGGGAGGGTATTGGATTATTAATCATCAAAGTTGAGAATAAATCTAATAGCTATTTTAGAAAGTTAGTGAAATAGGGTTAAAAAGACTTCATATTAAAAGAGCGATTTCTGTAAATTCAGAATCGCTCTTTTTTGGTTTAAAAAAACAGGCTTTTCAAGTTTGCACTAAAACAAAAATTAAAGAAAAGGTGTTATAACGGAGTAAAAATTAATCACTAAATTTCTGATTTCACCTGCTAAAAAGGCAATAAAATGAAAATCAAACCTGAAGAATTGTTAGATAACGGCTATTTTCTAATTGACAATCTAGACCATCATGAACTCATTCCATTTGTGAGAAAATACCTTAAAAAACGAACACCTTTCTCAATATTTTACACTCTTAGTAATTTAGTTATTGCATCAATAATCGTTTTTTGGTTTTGGAAAAACTATGGTACGTACAATTTTCATTTGGATGAAGGATTTACCCATTTTTCTTATGGAATTGGACTTGCATTTTCACTAATCCCTATCCACGAATACATCCACGTTTTGGCCTATAAATCCCAAGGAGCGGAAAATACATCTTATGATGCCAACTGGAAAAAGTTTTATTTTATGGCAATTGCCGATCGTTTTGTGGCTAATAAAAAGGAGTTTCAAATTGTTGCCCTAGCTCCATTTGTGGTCATATCAGCAACTTTAATTTTATTGTTATTTTTCTCCAATCTGCTTTGGTCTTTTACAATTTTAGGAGTGCTACTTACACATACTGCTTTTACATCGGGTGATTTTGGCCTATTGAGCTATTTTGATTTTCATAAAGAAAAAGAAATCCTAACTTATGACGACAAGGAAAATGGTATCAGTTATTTTTATGGAAAAGAAAAATGAATGAAAAATTGACGTCATTTTATCTCTGCTAACAATTACAGAACTTGTAAAGTAAAAAAGAAAAGCAATTAGAGCATTTTAATGAATAAGCAAAAACTGAATATAGAACTGTTCAAAAAAATGACATCAAAAACAAAAATACACTTAATAAGATTGGGGTTAGTATTATACTTTCGGGCGAATAAATTCTCCTATTGGTTTTAGGCTTGCGCTATAAATTCCGGTGTAATAATATGGATAGCTAGTTAGGATAACTTTAGATCAACCTGAATGGGGCTCAATATTGACAAAAATAAAATGGAACAAATCAGGCAAGTAATGAAACAGATGATAAGTATTTCGGAAGAAGAACTCGACGAATTCCTTAATCTGGCTATTACCAAAACTTTCAAACGTCAGGAAACTATAAGCAGACCGAATACCATCCCAAATGAAATCTTTTTTATTAATAAAGGACTTATTAGGATAATTATTACTGACAATGATGGTACAGAGCATACTATTCATTTTGCTCTTGAAAACCAATTCATCGCCAACTATTCTTGTTTTATGCAAAAGAAGCCCTCCCTTTATACCTTGCAAACGGTTGAAGACACTGAAGTGGTTGTTTTGCCACGTTCTGCCATAGAATGGGGTTACAAAAGTTTAAAGGAGGGTCAGAAAATGGGGCGATTAATTGCGGAGTTCTATTTCATTTATCAAGATGATCGAATTAAAAACCAATATGCTCGTACACCAAAACAACGTTACGACAGTATTACAGAAGTTTTTCCCAATATTCATAACCGAGTGGCACAGCATATGATTGCCTCTTATTTAGGTATTACACCAGTACATTTAAGCCGGTTAAAAAAAGATTCTCGATAGCTACCGGGATAAAAACTCTAAACATTTGTTATCGTTTACAACTTGATAGTCACCCGACTTTTGCATTATAATTTAAAACGAAATTATAATGACAAAATTTATCTACACCCTAGCATTATTAGCTGCAACATTTTCTGCATTTGCCCAACAGTCTAATTCAGAAAAAATCAATTGGCCTACAGTCTACGAACCTTCAAAAAGCAAATTCTATGTTCATAACGAAATAGAAATAAATGCTTCACCAGAAATAGTTTGGATGTTTTTAATTGACGCTTTAAAATGGCAATCCTGGTATAAAGGAGCAAAAAACGTATCCTTTGCAAATGCTATTGACACTGTTCTACAAGCCAATTCAATTTTCAGATGGGAAACAATGGGTTTAAAATTTCAATCCACTGTTAAGCAATTTGAACCCAACAGGCTTTTAGCATGGGAATCAAACAAAAAGCAAATACAGGGTTTTCACGTTTGGTTAATAGTTCCTACAGACAAAGGATGCAAGGTTATAACAGATGAATCTCAAAATGGCTGGCTTACTTTCTTTGAGAAAACTTTTCAAGGAAAAAAACTAAAAAACCTACATGATGTTTGGCTTACAGCATTAAAAAAGAAATCAGAGAACAATTAAAATAGATTCAAATGAAATTATCAAATATAGAAAAAACCAGGCTCATAACAAAATATGGTGGGTGGGCAATTGTTACAGGTGCTTCATCAGGCATCGGGTTAGAATTAGTAACTCAACTGGCAGATGCAGGTTTTAATCTTCTCATCAATTCCAGGAGTTTAGACAAACTTCAGGAGGTTGAAAAGCAAATAAAAGCAAAAACAAATATTCAAATTAAAATTGTCGCATCTGATGTTTCTGAGCCTGAAGGCATTGACAAAATTATCCAATCTGCTCAGGGGTTAAATATTGGCTTGTTGGTTGTTTCAGCAGGTTATGGAACTTCAGGATTATTTATAGATACCTCCTTACATGCAGAAATAAATATGTTAAAAGTAAATTGTGAAGCATTACTTTCTTTGACACACTATTTTAGTCAAAAATTTGTGCAACAAAAAAGAGGTGGAATTATTTTAATGAGTTCAATGGTTGCTTTTCAGGGTACACCATTTGCATCAAACTATGCAGCTACAAAGGCTTATGTACAAACATTAGCAGAAGGGTTAGCGGCAGAACTCAAACCATTTGGAGTGGATGTTTTGGCAGCAGCACCCGGCCCGGTTGAAAGTGGGTTTAGCCAAAGGGCAAATATGAAAATGTCCATATCGCTTACACCTGCACAGGTTGGTGTTCCTATTCTTCATGCATTAGGCCGTAAAAAAACTGTTTTGCCAGGCTTGTTAACCAAAATTTTGGTTTACTCCTTAAGAACAGTGCCACGATGGGGCAAAGTAAAAATTATGGAAAAAGTAATGGGCGGTATGACAGAGCACCAACGAAATTAGTGACCAAATATAAGCACTAGTGCTATCATCAATTTTCCAAAATTGTTATAAAAGTAATTTGAACAATAGTAGTGCGATGGAATGTTGCTGCAACAATTAGATGCTACATTCTGGATCTCAAATGTGATATCTTTGATATTTCAACAAGCTAACGCCACTTGCCTACTCTCTTTAGTCAAGGTAAACATTGCCCAAATATTTTGACAATAAATACAGCGCAAATAAAATAATCAGATTAAAAAATTATAAAATAAATGTTAAATTCCATAAGTCTATAATTTGTAAAAAAGAAGGATAAAATATCCATTTTTCAGAGTTTCTTTATCAAAATAAATTTCAAATATTGGCTTTAATCATAAAAAATCCAAGATTATAGATTGATTACTTTTTTGACTCATAATAAATTCTGAAAGGTTAAAATATTATCCGGATATTAAGTTATTGTAATTTATAATATTGCTAATACTTCTCGATAAAACCTTTCATTACTTTCGCTCAGAAAATCAAAAATTCTGAATGAAGCGGAAAATTATTTTTATAGTAGGCTCGCAAAACCAAACGCTGCAAATGCATAAAATAGCGAATGCATTGCCTGATTTTGATTGTTGGTTTAGTCAATTTTATGCTGAATCAAAATCCATTAATTGGATTGTAAAAAAGGGCTGGGTCGACTTCACTATCTTAGGTGGCCAATTTAAGGCCAATTCAGAAAAGTATTTACAGGAAAATCAATTACAGATAGATTACAAAGCTGAGAAAAACAGCTATGACTTGGCTGTGCTCTGTACTGATATGATAGTACCCAAAAAATTAAGGGCTATTAAAACAGTGTGGGTACAAGAAGGAATGATCGATCAATATACACTTTTGAGCAAAGTTGTTCACTCACTTGGTTTGCCACGGTATTTGAGTGTAGGAACCTCACTTAACGGTTCGGCTAATATTGCAAATGTTTATTGCTGCGCATCTGAAGGTTATAAGTCGTATTTAGCAAAAAAAGGGACAAATGTCGAGAAACTTTTTGTGACTGGCATTCCTAATTTTGATAACATAGAGGAATTCCTACATAATGATTTACCTCACCATAATTATGTTTTGGTGGCCACATCTGATATTAGAGAGTGCCTTAGGAATGATGATAGAATTGGTTTCATTAAGAATTGTGTAATAAAAGCAGCTGGCCGGCCAATGATTTTCAAGCTTCATCCCAATGAAGTTTATGATAGAGCCTATAAAGAAATATTGGAAAATACCCCAGCTGGAACTTTGGTTTTCCAAAATGAAAACACCAATCATTTAATTGCAAATTGCACGGTTCTCATCACACAATATTCAACGGTTGCATATATTGGAATTTGCTTGGATAAAGAGGTTTACTCCTATTTTAATATCAATGAATTAATAAAACTGGCTCCATTGCAAAATGGGGGTAATTCGGCGAATAACATTGCTACTATTTGTCGTGATTTTTTAGCATTTGAAGGACAAAATAAAGATTTTGGGAAGCATTATCAAAACAAGTCAAAAGCTCTTGAAAATGTGGAGAACTGAGAAAAAAATATTGATTTTAGTTCAGGCGAGGGTATCATCAAGCCGATTACCTGGTAAAGTTTTGCTTCCTATTTTGGATAAAAGTCTGCTACATCTGATGATTGAGCGCCTACAAATGGTCAATTATAATGTAGAGATCGCAATTATTACATCGACACAAACAGAGGATGATGCTATTGAAATTGAATCTTCTAAAATAGGAATTTATTGTTTTAGAGGTAGTTTATTAAACCTCTTAGACCGGCATTACCAAGCTGCTTGTTTTTTTGAGGCTGATTTAGTGGTGAAGATTCCTTCCGATTGCCCTTTGATTGATCCTAAAATAATTGAAAAAGTTTTCGATTATTATTTTACCAATGAAGGCCAATTTGATTACGTGAGCAATCTGCATCCTGCTAGCTATCCAGATGGTAATGATGTAGAAATAATGACGATTGAATGTCTCAGAAAAGTTTGGCTTGAAGCTTCAAAACCGTTTGAATTAGAGCATACAACACCCTATATCTGGGAAAATCCCAATTTGTTTTCAATAGGAAATTACTTTTGGGAAGCAGGACTTAACCTTTCAATGCTATTCAGATTTACAATTGATTATCAGGAAGATTATGAATTTATAAAACGGGTTTTTGAAGAGTTATACCAGGAGAACAATTCGTTTAGTTGTGAAGACATAATCAATCTATTAAATACAAAACCTGACATTCTTCAAATAAACCAAAAATATGCAGGGGTAAATTGGTACAGAAATCATTTAAATGAACTGACAACTATTTCCATTACTGACACAAAACTAATGCCTACAGAATCAGATTTGGCTAAATATTATCAATAATTTATGGAAATCGCAACTAAAGAATTTCTTGAAAGTCGTGCCTTAAAAGTTCGGGAGCACATTATAAAGCTAGCCACAAACGGAGGCTGCTTTGTCGGTGCCTCACTTTCTGCCACAGATATAATAGTGTATTTATATTCCAATTTTTTGAATTTGCATTTAAACAATTTTACTGACCCCCAACGTGATTATTTGTTTTTATCAAAAGGGCATGACGTACCAGCACTGTATGGCACTTTTGTAGAATTGGGTTGGCTTCAGGAGTCGAGGTTAATCAATCATCTTTCTCCACTTGACGATATATATTGGCATCCTAACACCAATATTCCAGGAATTGAGTTTCATTCAGGATCTCTCGGTCATTTGCCATCTGTGGCCATTGGTGTGGCCTTGGATTGCAAGATACGGCAAACGAATAATAAAATAATATGCATTCTAGGGGATGGCGAGCTCAATGAGGGTAGCTGCTGGGAGGCTTTTTTAGTGGCCAATGCATACAAATTGGATAATCTCATTTTTATTATTGATCGAAATAATTTTCAAGCAAATATGGCTACCGAAGACCTCATTCCACTTGAGCCTTTAATTGAAAAATTTGCCTCCTTTGGAGCTTCTGTAAAACGAATTAACGGACACGATTTCAACCAAATTGAAAAAGCATTTTCAGAATTTCCTTTTGAGACTGATAAAGTGAGTGTTTTAATTGCTGATACGGTTAGAGGGAAAGGGGTTCCAAGTATCGAAGCCAGGGCCGATCGCTGGTTTTGCAATTTTACTGAGCAAGAAATTGATGAATTGATTGATGAATTAAATGGAAATTCGATAGCCAATATTGAATCAGAAACATTAGTGGTAAGATGAACTACGAACAACTTTTACTAAATATAACTCTCGCTGACGAGCGATTTATTGTACTTACAGCCGAAAATAGAGCTTTGGTTCGCAATTTACCCATCTCCCTTGGGAATAGGTTTATCGATACTGGTATTACAGAACAAACGATGATTGGTGTGGCGGCCGGACTGGCTTTACGGGGACGCATACCAGTAGTCCATGCCTTAGCTTCATTTCTTACAATGAGAGCCTTTGAATTTGTGCGTACCGATGCTGGGATTCCTAGTTTACCGATAAAATTAAGTGGTTTTATTCCAGGCTTTCTGTCGGACGGTAATGGACCAACTCATCAAGCAATCGAGGATATATCCTTGATGCGAGGCATACCCAATATGACTGTTTTTGCACCAGCCGATGAACAAGATTTATTAATAATGCTCCCAAAAATATGGAATTCAATGAACCCAGCCTATACCAGAATAAATACTAGAAAATCAAATTATCAGCACGAAAGCATCTTTGAAATTGGAAAGGCAGAAATAGTACAAAAAGGCTTTGATATTACCATATTGGTGTATGGAATGCTGTTTGAACAGGCAATTCTGGCAATGGAGATTTTGGAAAAACAAGGCAAATCGGTTGGCCTCGTAAATATGAGATGCCTCAAACCAGTGGATGAAACAGTAATACTGGAAGTAGTGGGCAATTGTGAAACAATAGTGACGCTGGAGGATCATTTTTTAATTGGTGGATTATACTCGATAGTGGCAGAAACTCTTCTGAAACATCAGAAAACAGGCAAAGTGATTCCAATGGCTTTAGACGGGAGCTGGTTTAAACCTGCTCTTTTAGACAAAGTATTAGAATTTGAAGGTTTCACTGGCAAGCAAATAGCGGAGAGAATAATTGGAACTAAAATAGCGCTGTCCCAACCCAAAATAGAATTAGAAGAATTTGCAGAATAGAAAATTTTGAACTCCTGTTTTTTTATGAATTATTCATTTTTTCAAATAAAAAAAATGCCAAACACGGTTAAAAAGAATACGAGTTTCCCGAATATAGTCAAATCAAACGAACTTTATAATAGGGCATTGAGGGTACAAAAGCCTGTGACACAGACGCTTGCCAAAGGACCTGGCCAGTTTACTAAAGGAGTAGCTCCTATCTACTTGCAAAGAGGCAAAGGGTCACATGTTTGGGATGTAGATGGTAATGAATACATAGATTATAATGCAGCCATTGGGCCCATTTCATTAGGTTATTGCTATCCAGCAGTAGATTTTGCCATAAAAAAGCAATTAGAAGACGGTATCAGCTTTTCACTCATGCACCCCTTAGAGGTAGAGGTATCCGAGCTTATTCAGGAAATTATTCCTAATGCAGAAGCTGTAAAAATTACAAAAACTGGGGCAGATGCAGCCACCGCAGCCATTAGAGTGGCACGATCTTTTACTGGAAGAGATAAGATATTTTGCTGTGGTTACCATGGTTGGCATGATTGGTATATAGGCATCACCAGCCGCAATTCAGGTGTGCCGGAGGCTATTCAAAACCTAACTTATACTTTTGAATTCAATGATATCGATTCGATAAAAGCGGCCTTAGACAATTCTGTTGCAGCGGTAATATTAGAGCCATTTATATTTGAAGCACCTAAAGAGGATTTTTTAGAAGAGCTTTTAGCTTTATGCAAGGCCAATGGCACATTATTAATTTTTGATGAAATGTGGACTGGCTTCCGAATAGCATTAGGCGGTGCGCAGGAATACTTTGGTATAAAACCTGACCTTGCTGTTTATTCAAAGGCCTGTGCCAATGGGATGCCGATAGCCTTTCTTACTGGGCGTGCCGATGTAATGGAACTATTTAATAATGAGGTTTTTAGCTATACAACATTCGGTGGCGAAGCACTTTCATTGGCTGCTTGTAAGGCAACAATACTAGAGCTGAAAAGGAAAAAAGTAACACAGTACCTTGCAGAAAAAGGTGGAATACTCAAAGAGGGTTACAATGATATAGTTGATGTGCTCGACATGAATAGGTATACTAAGTGTATCGGCTACAACTGCCGATCAATGATCACTTTTTTGCCAGAAGCGGGCAATGGATTAGAACTTAAAACACTCATGCAACAAGAAATGATAAAGCGAGGTATACTTTGGGCTGGCTTTCATAACATGTGTTATAGTCATACGGAAGAAGATATAAAGTACACATTATCTGTCTATTATGATGTACTTCAAATTATTAAAAGAGCCATTGAAAGTAATGACATTAAAAAATATTTAAAAGGAGAAGTGTTGGAAGCAGTATTTAGAAAAGTAAGTAACTACAATATAAAACCTAAAAAAAGTCAAGAACCTTTAAAAACCTTGAATTGATAAATTTATTTGATCTCACAAACAAAACTGCTATAGTAACTGGCGCCTTGGGTTTACTAGGGCAAAAGCATTGCGAGGCACTGGCATATGCCGGCGCTAATATAATTGTGGCCGATATTGATGAAATAGCTGCTCAAAATTTTGCAAAAAATTTAGGCGAAAATCATTTGGGGATCGGAATTAACGTCGCTGAACAAAACTCGTTAGAAATTGCTAGAGAAAAAATATTGAACCAATACAATCGAATAGATATTTTGGTAAATAATGCAGCTATTAATGATATGTTTGAAAATCCAAGCTTGGCTAAAGAGTACTCTGCATTTGAAAACTACCCTATTGAATCATTTCGTAAATCACTGGAAGTTAATGTATTAGGTGTATTTCTATGCTCACAAATATTTGGCACTGTAATGGCCAATGCAGGGGCTGGCAGTATAGTAAATATAGCCTCAACCTATGGCATGGTAGGCCCTGATCAGACTATTTATAGAAATGAAGCGGGGGAACAATCCTTCTTCAAATCACCCTCATATCCTACTTCCAAAGGAGCGGTAATAAATTTTACTAGGTATTTGGCTGCTTATTGGGGTAATAAAGGAGTAAGAGTAAATACCCTTTCTCCTGGCGGAGTTGAAAACAATCAGGATACCTATTTTAATCAAAATTATACTGCTAAAACTCTCCTCGGGCGAATGGCTAAAGCCGATGATTACCAAGGGGCTTTATTGTTTTTGGCAAGCGATGCATCGGCCTATATGACGGGTGCTAATTTGGTGGTAGACGGAGGCTGGACGGCCATTTAACAAAATAAAAATGAAAGAGAAACAATCAAATATTTTATACACTAAAGCATTAAATATCAAGCTTTTATTGACTGACTGCGATGGAGTGTTAACAGATTGCGGGGTGTATTATAGTGGTAATGGAGAGGAGTTGAAAAAATTTAACATCCGTGATGGTATGGGGGTGGAAAGATTAAGAAAATTAGTTGAGGTGGAAACGGGAATTATTTCGGGCGAAAAGTCGCCGTCCATTAAAAGGAGAGCTAAAAAACTAAAAATCAACGAATTGCATTTAGAAATAAAAAATAAAGTGGCGGTATTGGAAGAAATTTTAATCCGTAAATCCTTAACTCTTGATGAGGTAGCCTACATAGGCGACGACATGAATGATGTTGAAATACTAAAAATGGTAGGCCTTTCCGCATGCCCTTCAGATGCTTTCAATCAAGTGAAAAATCATGTTGATTTCATTTGTGAATATGAAGGCGGGAAAGGGGCGTTTCGAGAATTTGCTGAATTGATTATTGAATCAAAATTGAAAGAGAATAAATAATTAGAAAATAAGTATTAAAAAAACTAATAAGCTACTCATGAAAACTATCACTCTCAAAACAGGCCAAATGATTGGATATGGTCAACCCTGTTATATTATTGCCGAAATTGGAATTAATCATAATGGTTCTATCGAAACCGCAAAACAACTTATTGACGAGGCGATTATTGCCAAAGTAGATGCAGTTAAATTTCAAAAAAGAACCCCTGAATTGGCGGTACCCTTAGACCAATGGGAAGTAGAAAGAGAAACCCCGTGGGGTAGAATGTCTTATATCAATTATAAAAGAAAAACCGAATTTGGATCACTTGAATATTCAATTATTGACCAACATTGTTTGGAAAATGATATGGATTGGTTTGCCTCTCCTTGGGATATAGAATCGGTAGAATTTTTAAAACAATTTGACCCGATTATGTATAAATTGGCCTCTGCATCACTAACCGACTTAGAGTTGATTGACAAAATTCTTCAAACTGGTACCCCCCTTATGATTTCAACAGGGATGTCCACTATTGACGAAATCCAAGAATCAGTGAATTTCATTGGAAACTTTGATCAGAATTATCCATTAATGATAGCGCATTCAACATCGGCTTATCCTTGCAAAACCAATGAGCTCAACTTGCAAATGATTACAACCTTAAAAAATCTATACCCACAAACCCCAATAGGGTATTCTGGGCATGAAACTGGATTGGCCACAACAGTAGCAGCAGTGGCTTTAGGTGCTACTTTTGTAGAAAGACACTTTACTTTGGATAGATCAATGTGGGGTTCTGACCACGCTGCCTCTGTGGAGCCACAAGGATTTCAGCGATTGGTAAAAGATATACGGGATGTGGAAGCAGCTAATGGGGATGGAATTAAAAAAGTATATGATGCCGAAATACCACAAATGAAAAAACTGAGAAAATTTATAAGCCAAACAGTCTAGGTTTGAAAAAGCGATATTTCAAAATGGAGAAATATATTCGTTTCTCCATTTTTACCTGCTCTAGAGTAATAATGTATCCAAAGCACTTTAAATAAATAATTATAATCTCCTAAAAACTAATAATTTGCACTGGGTATATATTCTAATTGCAGCACTTTTCGAAGTAGCTTGGACCTATAGTCTTAAGTTTATGAAATTTACTGATTTGAAGATAATTGATTGGCAAAATCTTTTACAAAATCAGATTAACCATCGAATCGTGTTGCCTTTTTTAGGTTATTTTGTTTTCGGCTTTGGCAACATCTATTTCTTCTCTTTAGCATTAAAAAAAATACCTACCTCTAGTGCATTTGCCATTTGGACTGTACTTATAATAATTCTGTTAAAAATTACTGATGTATTTCTTTTCAAAAATAAAATTCAATTTGCTGAAGTATTCTTTTTATGCATGATTACAGTTGGAATAATAGGCTTAAAACACCTTTCAGGAAATTAAAATTTACTTCTTTAGCAATGCCTCTAAAAGTATCTCTAGTTTATTGAAATTAACGGATTGAGTATTTTGCTTTTGAATTTTTGAGGAGTTTGAGATTTCTTAAGAAAGACGAAATGCTGTTGTAAAAAAATGAAGATATTATTAAAAAGGAAATACCTGCTAACTTCAACCGATAGTTAATTGTTTTATTTTTAGAGATTCTCACTGATTGTACACCATAACCCGCCTCAATTGTGGCTGATTTTGCTCTGAATACAGGATTGGTAAATAGGGTAGATTTAGCTCCTGACACTTCAAATCTAACATACTTTGTTTCTTCTTTCAGTTCAATTTTCCCTTTTGCAGGTAATTTTATTGGCTTACCATCAATGATTGCCTTAACCGAGGGGCTCTTTCCCGAAAAGGAATAATATATTTCAGAATTTGAAACAGCTATTTTATCAAGAAATACGTCAACAATTCCATTTTTGGAGGAATAGCCCAAATGTGTGCCATTTTTTAAAGAATTCAATAAACTTCCCTTACTGGTACTTTGTGTGGAAATGAGGTTAAAAAACTTGCCTGGCGGTTGTTTCTTTAAATCATGGGTATCGTCATTGGCTAACAGCCATGACAAATTACCCAATGAAAGGGCGTAATCCCATAGCTCAAAAGACTTAAAATAAGGACTCAAAACCTCCATAAAAGTATAACCTTTCATATACCTTAGGTCATCCTTTGTATAGGCGTTTCTCAAACCAGGATGGGCCAAAGCTACCATGGCATTAGATTGTTTTAACTGATAGATTTTATGTTGCTTTTGAGAGGTTCCTTGAAATAATGGGAAATCAAGAAAATTAGTCTCGTCGGCATTAATGGCCAATAAATGTGCTTTTGAAATATTGAAGCCATGCTCATAGGTTGGTATTTCTATTAATTGAGGGTCACTTTTATTGATTATTTTATGATAATTTGAAACCGCAGCCACTCCAAAGCCTAATTTTTTATATGCATTACAAATTTCATCCTCGGTATTATGCCCATTTGTGAGGCCTTTCCATGATTTTGAATGAGCATGAAAATTGGCTTTAACTACTTTATTTTTATCCCAGTTTTGATAGGGATTGTAAAAATATCTGCCTGAGAAGGGCTTTGGCTCAAAAAAATTATAAATCTCGGTCTGAAAATATAAACCTAGCAATGAAAACATTACCGAGATCAGCAAAAATTTAATAATTACTTTACCTAGTTTGAACCTGATTGATGGTATTTTATAATGAAATTTGATACTTTGTTTCATGTGTATATAGTCGTTTTTAAAAGGTCACATGGAATGCCCTATATTCCTCATCAGTTTGTATTTAAAGACTTGGTAATGGGCATTTCATGTGTATATAGTTGTTTTTAAAGGTCACATGGAATTGCCTAATTTATATCTGTGGTTTGTTCACAGAACCCTTTGGGTTTAGGCAGGGTTAATGGCGATTTCATCATTCCAAAATTACAATTCGAGTATTAACCCAAAATCTTGCAATGGTTAAAGAAATGTTAAGCTTAATAAAAAAGGATAAATGGTTCTTTGCTTTCTTGGTATCTTATATTGTCATCAGTTGTGTTGGTATGGCCTTAACTCCCTTATTTGATGAGGATGAAGGTTTTTTTGCAGAGGCTTCAAGAAATATGTTGGCTAATAACGACTTTGTAGTAGTTAGTGTAAATGGTGAGATACGATATGATAAGCCAGCACTATTTTTTTGGTTTACAGCAATATCCTTAAAAATTTTTGGGATAAATGAATTCGCTGCTAGATTGCCCTCTTTTTTGTTTTTTTTGATTTATACCTATTTAATTTTTGGCTTTGCAAAAAAATATTTTTCGACGTCTTCTGCCAAGATATCGGTAATAATTGCGGTTTCCATTCTGCAATTTCAGGTTTTATCAAGAGCGGCCGTTTCGGACAATCTCCTCAATTTATGTGTCGCATTAGCCCTATTTTCAGTTTTCGATTTTTTTCAAAATCCTAATTTCAAATCACTTTTTTGGTTATATACGGCTTCTGGTTTAGGCTTTTTGACAAAAGGCCCTATTGCTATTTTAATGATTGGAGGGGTAATATTCTTTTATATATTGTTCCAAAAAAAATGGTCTATAATTAAGAAATTATTCAATCCTGTACTAATTGTTTGGTCCATATTAATACCATTTCCTTGGTTTTATTTGGCTTATCTTCGCTCGGGCGATTTTCTCTTTTATAACTTCATTATAAAGCATAATGTCGGTCGTTTTTCTCAAACTATGGAGTCGCATGGTGGGCATCTCTGGTATTATTTCCCAGTTTTAATCTTGTCATTTTTACCCTTTATTCATTTGATTTTTTCAGTTATTAAAAAGTTGCACATTAACCATAAGGTGCAATTCTTAATAATTTGGTTTTTACTGCCATTTGTACTTTTTTCATTTTCAAAAACTCAGCTTCCTCATTATATAAGTATTGGCTATTTTCCATTTATTATTTTAATATCTCAAGCTCCTCAATTAAAAGAAAAGTACATATTTGTACAAATAAGCTTACTAATAATAGCTTTTCTCGTAGCCCCACTCCTAATTGGAAAAATAGTTATTAACGATGAGTTTGTGACCGAAATGCTGAAAAATGCAGCTAGTTTATATGATAAATTTTATCTACTCCAAATATTCATTTTATTACTATTTTCAATAATAGTATGGCTTTATTCAAAGCAAAAGCTAATAGTACTTATTTTGATATTTATTGTAGCCACCAATATTTTCATTTACAAATTTGCTGTATTGCAACAGGGTTTTGTAAAGCAAGTAGGAAGGGGTTTATACCATTCAAAATCAGAAATATTTATGGCCGATCATTACAATCCAACCCTTTCATTTTATGCCCAAAAGGTATTCGCAATAAAAAATAATCCTCAAAAAGGTGATTTAATTTTTAGAAAGGTCGCAACTAAAAAAATGGTTTTGGGTACCTTGATACTTAAAGGTAATGGCTATGTACTGCTTAAAGAATAAAATGACTTCTTTATATAAGAGGTTTTTATAATGCTATTTTTTAAAACTATTAAAGTGAAAAAAGCCACAAAACATAGTTCTGTGGCTTTATATTTATAGGTAATTTTCACCTTTTTTCAACTAAAACAACTTTTATTTAATTATCCAGATGGTACTATTTATGTCATCTTTTCCTGCAAACTGTGCGGTGACCGCCGCATTTAGATTGGCAGAATTGGTGGTCTTTTCCGAATTTGGATATTGAAAACGTAAGGGAATCTTACCGCCATTTCCTGTTCCTACTCCGAATAAGAAATTTGGTAAACCGGTACGTCGCCAGTTAAAGTAAGCTTCATAATTAGAGTTTTGGAAAAAAGCAATATATTTCTGACTCAAAATTTGCTTGTACCCAACCTCATTGTTGCCAGCATATTTTACTTTTTCTTGGGCCAAATAATCGGTAGCAGTAGTAATTCCATAAAAACTCAAGGAAGCTGTAATTCCCTTATTATACCAGTCTTCAGCTGAGCCACTATTCCAACCTTTATTGATGCCCTCAGCAATATTGAAACACATTTCCGGGTAGCCAATTAAGAAGGTGTTTTCGCCAGTATAGTTTGAATAGTATCTCTTACGGCTTTGAAATGAATACTCTTCTTTTCCTGCTTTTGCACTCATATCGGCAAGGTCTTCACCGGAACTTGCCCCTTCGTAGGCATCAAAATCAGTTGCTTTTTTCCCAGCAGCAATTTTGGCTCCCGCTGGTTCAGCCACCACAAATAAGCGAGGATCTTTAAAGTCTTTCAACAAATCCACATAGGTTTTAGCCATGTTTTCACGTGTGGCATTAAAACCAAAATTGTCAGGATTACGAGGGTATTTGTTGAAATTGTTCCAAACATATTGTAAGCCTTCCTCATTTTTGGTTGGCAATGGATATTTGGTAGGATTTCCCAAAATATTGGCAAAATCTGCTTTAATTTTCAAGTCTGTGTCTGCTTCTTTTTTACTCAAATGAATCAACACACGCAAATGGAATGCATTTACTGTTTTTTGCCAAGCTTTCAAATCGTTATTGAAATAAATATCACCAGAAAGAGTTCTGTCGCCCGTGGTAGTTAATTGAGCAAAGTCGCTATTGGCTTCTTCCAACCATTTAATTATTTGAAGATATACCTCTTTTTGAGAATCGTATTTTGGAGTATCCAATTCAAGCCCTTTCAAAGCCTCTTTCAAAGGCAAATCGCCCACTTTTAAGCTCATGTCATTAAAATAATAAGCTCTTAGAAATTTGCCGATAGCAGAATATGGGTTTAAAGCTTTGGCTCCTGACTTCAATGCTTCCTCTTCCATTTTAACAACATTTTTTAAAGTGGTATAGCGCAATGAAGCTGGCCCCCAATTATATTCATTTGTTGAATAATAGTTGTAGTTTGAAGCGTAGAACTGATTTTCACGCATTACATTATTCCAAGCTCCTTCGTTGATAGTTCCTAAAGCTGTTGGCAATATCAAACTAGCTGGTACTGAAGTGGGTACGTTCGGATTTAACTCCAGTTCTTTGTAATCAACACAGCCAAATAAGGCAGTTGCAAGTACGATTGTTAAAAGTATATTTTTCATATTATTTTGGCCCCCTACCTTCCCCCAGCGGGGCATCAGAAGCGGATTATTTTTTAAAATTTATTTTCTTTGTTATAATTTATAGCAAACAAGGTTCCCTATTAGGAGCCAGTGGGCTAAAAATTTACATTCAAATTGATACCATATCGTTTGGTAGTTGGTGTTTGTACACCTGTACCTGCTGATAAGCCAGTGTATGGATCTAGATCCACATCATTGTTCTTTTTGTCAATAAAGTAAAATAAGTTTCTACCTACAAATGAGATGGATGCGCCTTTGATAAACTTGCCATTTAACATAGATTTTGGAATGGTATAACCCAATGTTACTTCACGCAATTTTGAGAATGTCTTTTTCATCATATTGCCCTCAGCAGTTGAATTATAGCGACTTACATAATCTTGCGCATAAGTTTTGATATCATTTTGTGCAAAAGTTAATGCACTCATATTTGATATTTGGCCTGTTGATGGATCAAACTTTATGCCTTCAGACGAGGTGATTTTTACACCTTCTCCCACATAACTTTTAATCCCTTTGGTGTCTTGTTCACGAGCTAAACCAAGTGCACCTTCAGTAGTTTCGATATGGCGGCCACCACGGAAAGTTTGTCTACGAATATAATTTTCGATTACACCACCCACACGGCCATCCAATTGAAAGCTAAAGAAAACATCGCCTAAAGTGAATTTGTTGTTTAAACCATAAATGTAATCGGGTAATGCATTGCCATAATTTTGACCACGAGCCAATACAATTGGTCTACCACCTGAATCGTTAATAATTTGTCCATCAGTGGTTCTTGCAAAAGCAGCTATAAATACTTGGTCAATTCTATCTCCAATTTTAATGGTACGATTACTTGAATTACCCCCTACAAAATAGTTTGATGGCAGCTCATTAATAGTTCCGAAAATGGCTTCCAAAGTTTCGCCATAAGTACTCCAGTTCAGAGCAACATCCCAGCTGAATTTTCCTGTTTTCACAGGATTACCTTTCAATGAAATTTCCCAACCCTTTTTCTGAGTGTTGATACCGTTTACAATTGCATTGGTATAGCCTGTTGTTTCAGATAAATCTCTAGAGAAAATTCGTGGGCCGTCATTTGAAACAAATCTTGTTACATCCAATGAAAGTCTGTTTTTGATAAAATTAGCTTCCAAACCATATTCAATTTGCTCAGTTGTATTTGGCTCTAAACCGGGGTTTGAAAGGCGATTTGAATAGCCAGCACCCGGGTTATTATTGTAACTTGGCGATATTCCATAACCAACTGAATTTGCATAATTGGGGCCATCATAAGAAGTAGAATAATCAGCACCATAACCTAGCGGAAACGAAGCCCCTGGATTTGTGCCAATATAGGCAGAAGTCAATCCGTCTTTCACATTGGCGTAAGTTGCTCTCAATTTCAAAAACGATACAGCTTGAGGCAATTCAAACAAGTCGCTCAAAACCAAACTAGCCCCAACTGATGGATAAAAGAACGTATTGCTACCCTGTGGAAGTGTAGAAAGTTTGTCCAAACGACCTGTCGTTGAGAGTGTTAACCAATTTTTGAAACCTAAGTCAACCGAATAATAGGCCGACTGAACTTCCATTTCTGCATTATAATTGAAAGCTCGTACTGGACGAAGTGAATTAGCAAAATTGTATAAGCCTGGCGTATTCAAATAGTCAGTTGTAGTGTAATTCGAAGAATATTTCATCGTACGCAGGTTGCCACCACCCCAAGCTTTTATGTCGAAAGTATTGTTGATATTTTTCGAATATTTTAATAAAATATCGGTGTTGTTTTCAAACAAATTTCGTTTGTCTTCACGATAATCACCTTTTGATTCTTCCCGACCATAAGAGGTAGCAGAATATGGGAATTTTTCATTTCTGAATACATCGTAAGTAGTAATAGAGGTACGCCCCATCAATTCAAAATTGTTAGTAAGCTTATAATTTAATGATGCATAGCCATATATATCGTTTTTGTAATGCCCTCTCAACCACTCTTTTGAAATAAACCAAGGGTTGTTGTAGCGTTGGTATTCGGCATAAATTTGTTGAATTCCCTCTTTGCCCTCTTGCCAATAATTTTTCATATCGTCAACATCCCAGTCAGCACCACCCCAGATAGTCATTGTATAAATTGGTGAGTTGGGGCCATATTGCAAGTCAGGAAAGTTATCGGTGCTTTGACGACTGTAGTTAATATTTGTTTCAAAGCGTATTTTTTTTGATAAATTAATACCTGAAGCAATATTGAAGTTGTTCACATTTAATTTTGTGTTGGGCACCAAACCTTTTGTATAATTATTGGATACAGAGAAGCGTACATCATAGTTTTCGCCTGAAGAAGCTACCGCCACATTGTTGGTAGAAAGTACACCCGTTTGTATAAATCGGCTTAAATTGTCTTTACCACGGGCTGTCCAAGGAGTTGGCACTCTTTTTCCAGTTACTGGGTCGATTGGGCTATCATATTGTGGCAATAATTGGCCCTCAAATTTTGGCCCCCAAATATCATAATCTCCATCATTTTTGCCACCCCCACGGCCATCCACAAATTCATAAATTCCATGATCGCCGGGGCCGTAAAGATCTTGCGTTTTTGGTAAAGCATTGAACCCGCTTTCAAACATAGTGGAAGAGTTGAAGTCAACAGAAAAGCCTCGTTTATCCTTAGTTCCTTTTTTGGTAGTGATTAAAATTGCACCATTTTTTCCTCTAAAACCATATAAAGCTGCAGCTGTAGCTCCTTTTAAAACTGAATAATTGTCTATATCATCGGCTGAAATATTGTAAGTATCAGAGTTAATTGGCACACCATCAACTACATACAACATGTCAGTCTGACCACGAAGCACCAAATTTGGTCTGCCCAAAAGTTCTGTAGAAGCACCAACAGTAAGTCCTGCAATTTTACCAGCCAACGAGTTAATTGGGTTTGGCTCACGGGCTTTTACCATGTCATCGCCTTTTACAGACTGAACAGAGTTTGTAATTGATCGTTTGTCTTTTGAAATACCTAAGGCAGTAAATACAATTTCAGCCAATTGCTTGGTATCAGGTAGCATTACAATTGAAAGCTCAGTGCGATTATCTGTTACTATTTCTTGTGAAACCATTCCTATCGATGATATTACTAATCTGGTTCCATTCGAAATACCATTAAGTATAAATTCGCCATTCGCATTAGTGCTACTTCCTTTATTTGTGCCTTTAATCTGAACAGATGCACCAGGAAGTGGAGAATTATCTTCTTGATTAATGATTTTACCTTTCAATGAATTTGATTGTGAAAAACCAACTGAAGTAGAACACCACACAAGTAAACAAGAAATGAACATTGAGGTCATTAAGTAGGTAAAACCTCGCCGAAATTCTCCCAAATAAAAGTAAATTTTTTCCATAATTTTGATTGATTTTTAATTTCACGCAAAACTAGGTTTCTTATATTATCAAAGCTTTAGTTCAATATTATGTTTGTTTTAAGTTTCAGGTAATCACTTAACAATTTCATAAAACACTTAATTTTCAAACTTGTATTTAAAATTTTTCGCAGGACTTTGAATAGAATAGTGGCTTTTAATTACTTATCAGACCATATTTTTAGCTAATCGCAATATCTTTATTGGAATTCGTATGAAAGGAACTTTTTGAATTGAAATAAAATAGGGAAATGGTCACAAATAGAATAGAAACAATCGGTAACCAAATAGCCAAATTGGAGATTAGTTCAAGCCAATTAGTTGTTTTAGAACTAAAAACTTGAGTGAGCATAACAAAAATAGCCCCTAAATAACCAGCAAAATCAGCCATATAAAATAGAAAACCAACATTCGCTTTCTCCTTTAGCACTGCCAACAGTCTATCAAATAGTACCCCGTTAAAAGGTATATAAGCCATATAAATTCCTAATCCACTCAACACCATCCACCAAAAAGGGCTTGTATAATTTAGCAAAAAAGATCTAGTGGATAAAAATATTAATAGACAGCCCAAAATAATAAATAAGTGATTGATGAAAAAAGCCAATTTGTTGTCCTTTATTTTGTAACCAATACCGATATTAATAGCAATAATAAGCCCAATTATTATTTCCGTTTTAGAAAAAATAAGGCTATTCTTCTGACCAATTTCTTTCCAAATTTCTGCACTGAAATTATCCCTGATATCTCTAAATATGGTCATGAAAATATAGGCAGCAATGAGGGAATAGAGACCAAAACCATATTTACTAAGAAATTTACCCCTATCTTTTTGATCCATTGGTGGCCTCAATGATCTAGATTGAATATCAGCTTCAGATGGTTTTGGTACTACAACCAATGCAAACACAGAGATTAAAAAGATAGGCATAAATATAAGGCCCACCACAAATGGCATTTTGCTCTCATCCACTCCACTATTAATCAATAAACTGCCAATGGTTTTCATAAAACCCGAAGATACAATAAAGCTAATGACTAAAAATGCAGACAAAAGTTCAGTGATTTTTCGACCTTCTAAATAGCTGAATATTAGGCCATAAATCATTCCTAAGCCTATGCCATTTAAAAACATAAAAGGCCAATTGTCTGGTGCAGGAATGATTGAAAACATCAATAATGAAAGATGTGAATACAAGACCATTCCTATTATTAGTTTAGGCCGTTGTTCTGGTTTTACTTCGGAAATGAACTTAATTCCATAGCCTTTTGCAGCTGTATAGCCGAGTAATTGTAGAATTACCAAAACAACTTTATAATTCAAACCCCAAAGCATGATCCCTTCAAAAAGTGCCACTGTAAATGGCTTTCTAAATGCATACATACAGGTATAGGTTGAAAAGGCTGCTAATCCAACATAAAAAGTCATGAATAACGAACTTTTGTTGACTAACTTTTCACTAATGTTTTGAGAGATTTTATTTAGATTGGTTGTCATTGTCACTCATTAAATTAATTTGGTGGCAATGATACTTTAAATTAAAAAAATATTTTGTCGCTAGAGTTAATGATAATAATTTCTTAACCATTTAATAAAATAAAGACCGCTAATTTTGGGTCCTAATATAAAATACAAAATGATCGATTTAATTGTTTTTGACATGGCGGGAACCACCGTTCAAGACAACCACGAAGTAGAATTTTGCTTTGCGGAAGCCGCACTTTCCACGGGGTTGAAAGTAAGTTCTGAAAGAATTTTGTCGCTTCAAGGCTATTCCAAAATTGAAGTATTTAAAATGCTTTGGAAAGAGGCTTCGCCCAATTTAAGTAAAATCAATTTAACCAAAAAAGTAAACAAATCTTATCTTGTTTTTTGCCAAATTCTTGAAAACCATTATCAAAATAACGATATTTATCCTACTGAAGGTTGTTTGCAACTATTTGATTATTTAAGGAAAAATGAAATAAAAATAGCCCTTACAACTGGTTTTTACCGAAAAGTTACAGACATTATCCTTCAAAAACTGGATTGGCTTGAGGGCCTTAACGAACAAAGAGTTGGAACTGTTGGGAGCATAATTGATGTTTCAGTCGCCTCCGATGAGGTGCAATATGGGAGGCCTAAACCAGACATGATTTTAAAGGCAAAAAGACTACTGGATGTTACAGACTCTCAAAAAGTGATTGCTATTGGCGACACACCCTCTGACTTAATAGCAGGAAATGCAGCCAATTGCTTTAAAACATTCGGAGTAACGAATGGCACCCATTCCGAACAACAACTGATCGAATATCAAAGCGATGGTCTATTTCCTTCGTTAATCTCCTTCCAAAATTTTTTGGAAAAGTATAACCAAATATAAACTAATCAAAAGGCGTATTTAGAGACTTTTTTAAAGGAGATTCTATTCAAAATTAAATGAAAAATGAAAAAATATGATTTGATTGTGGTTGGGGCGGGCAATTTAGGCGTTTTTCATGCCTATCATGCATTGAAAATGGGCAAAAAAGTATTATTACTCGAGCGTGATTCAGCTCCAAATGAGGCAACTGTACGAAATTTTGGACAGATTGTGCCATCGGGCCAATCTTTGAATGGATGGTTTGATTATGGACGGGAATCTTTGAAAATATACAATGAAATCCAAAAGAAAACAGATATTTCAATCCGTAAAAATGGAAGTTATTATTTTGCCTCTGATGAAGATGAGCTTTTGCTTTTGTATGAAGCCGCTTATTTATTCGCTGAACGAGATTATAAAGTAAAGTTATTATCATCGAATGAATGTGTTAAAAATGTAGAAGGACTTAAAAAGAAATATGTGAAAGGAGGGATTTATTTCCCTAAAGAATTATCTACTGAACCAAGATTAATGATTCATCTGATTATCAACTATTTAATCAAAAGCTTGGGACTCGAATATCTCAATAATACCAATATAATTGGAGTGGATATTGTAAAAAATTTGGTGCAAGCCACTACCTCTAATCAAATCAAAATTTTAGCCGAAAAAGCAGTGATTTGCAATGGATATGATTTCAAAACGCTTTTTCCAGAAATTTTTAGTAAAAGTGAAATGCAGATTTGTAAATTACAAATGATGCAGACCCACCCACAACGTAAATTTGAAATTACTGGTAATATCTTGACGGGGCTAAGCATTCGTCGATATGATAGCTTCAAAAGTTGCAAATCTTATCCATTCATCAAAAAAACTGAATTGCACGATCTGTATGATAATTATGGCATTCATATTTTATTCAAGCAAGCCATTGATGGCTCAATAATCATTGGCGACTCTCATGAATATACAGATATAAATAATAATTCCAGTTTAGATTTTGGCAATAGTTTATCCATCAACGAACTTATTTTGGATGAAGCAAAAAAGATATTTAATTTTCCGCACTGGATTATAAGTAATTACTGGTCAGGTTATTATGCCAAAACAAAAGATGACAATGTATTTGAATACTCTCTCGATAATAAAATATTTATTTCAACTGGTATAGGAGGCAAAGGAATGACCACCGCACCCGGTTATACTATGAAAAATATTCAAAAAATGTTTGAAACAACTTAAACGATTCCAATCTACAATTGAATATTGTAAATTTTAACAATCAAATAATAGTCAGATTATACTCAAATTATATTCAAATATCAATTTTGTAAAAACTAAATTGATATGCAACGTAGGCAATTGTTAAAAAATTTGGGTTATGTGCAAGGCATGAGCCTTTTGCCCGATTTTTCGGGAAACTCTTCATCAAAAAATACTCCAAAACGAGTTCTTCGGATTGCCCATATCACTGATGTACATCTACATTCGTTGATAGGCGCTGCAAAAGGATTTGAAAAATGCTTGCATCATATTCAAAATTTAACTGAAAAACCCGACTTTATTATCAATTCAGGAGATTGTATTATGGATGGCCATGGCCACCAAAATACCAAGGTAAAAAGGCAATGGGAATTGTTCCAGAACGTAATTAAAAATGAAAATTCACTACCTATATATAGCTGTGTGGGTAATCATGACATTTGTTGTGAAGGCAATAGTGAAAAGACCTTTGAAGATGGCAAAAGATGGGCAATGGACGAAATAGCGATCGAAAAACCCTATTATAGTTTTGATAAAAACGATTGGCATTTCACTTTTTTAGACAGCGTACAAAAGAAAAATGATGGTAGCTGGTACACTGCCAATCTAGGCGAAGAACAAACAGATTGGTTAAAAAAAGATTTGTCTAATACTGACAAAAACACCATCATAATTTCACATATCCCAATACTTTCAGCTTGTGTGTTTTTTGATGGTAGCAATATGAAAAATGAAAAGTGGGAACTACCTGGTTCGTGGATGCATACTGATGCTAAGGATATTTCTGAGCTTTTTAACCATCACAAAAAAGTGAAATTAGCTATATCAGGGCACATCCATTTGACTGATCGAGTTGATTATAATGGTGTTTCCTATTTCTGTAACGGGGCAGTATCTGGCAGGTGGTGGGCTGGCAAATACCAACACACACCGCCTGGGTATGCTGTGGTCGACTTATTTGATGATGGCACTTTCTGCAATAATTATATTGAATACAAAAATTGAAAATCGCTTATTGCCAAAAACTTTTCTATGAAAAATCAGCCTAGTCCAATAAAAGAAATCAAACAATTATTTTTGAAAAGGGGTAATGATGAATATTTTGGTGAAAAAGTAAGCCAATATGCTCATGCGGCCCAAACTTGCCTATTAGCTAAGAATCAGGGGTATGATATTGAAATGCAAGTGGCTGCTTTTTTACATGATATTGGTCACTTATTGGACCCAGATTCGTCAGACGAATTAATGGAAAACTATGGCAGAAAAAATCATGAAGAGCTTGCTGCCAGATGGCTACTCAATAGAGGCTTCTCCATAAAAATAGCCGAAATGATAAGAAATCATGTAAATGCCAAACGTTATTTAACATATATTGATTCAAATTATTATTATCAACTTTCGGTAGCTAGCAAAAAAACATTAGATTTTCAAGGAGGAATTATGAAGGAAGAAGAAGCCAAAGCTTTTGAAATGAACCCTTTTTTTTCTCAAATAATACGTATGAGGCGTTGGGATGATGCTGCAAAATTAGAAAATTTAGAGTTGCCAGAATTAGACTATTTTATAAAAATCTGTGAATCATTGTTGATTGAAAATTTTCAATCAAATAGGTAATTTAGCCCAATTGAAATTGTAAATAAGTTCAAGAAAATTTAACAATTTAGTAATATTCGCTTCAATACCTTTACTAAAAATTTCATCGAGGTAAAGGCCAATATGTCCAAAATACTTTTAGTTGACGACGATCCTGATATTCTTGAGTTATTAGAATATAATTTAAAAAAGGAAGGTTACGAAACCAGTTCTGCCAAGAATGGCTTGGTAGCCATAGATTTGGCTAAGAATTTTCTGCCAGATTTGATTTTATTAGACATAATGATGCCTCAGCTTGATGGTATTGAAACGGCAAAAAGGCTAAGAAAAATACCTGAGCTCAAAAACACCTTCATTATTTTCCTCACGGCTCGCATTGAGGAGTATGCCGAAGTGGCTGCTTTTGAGGCAGGTGCGGACGATTTTATCCTAAAACCAGTAAAAGTAGGAGCTTTAATTAGCAGATTAAAAGCTGTATTGCGAAGAGACTTAATTAGCCAACAAGACTTAGAAAAGAAAGAAACATTAACTGCTGGCAATTTCATCATAAACCTCAATAATCATACTGTGTTGTTAGAGGGTGAATATTTATCATTTGCTAAAAAAGAATTTGAATTATTGTATTTTTTAGTTCAAAATCAGGAAAGTGTATTCAGCAGAGAAAAAATATTGCATGAAATTTGGGGCCAAGAAACCATTGTTTTGGAAAGGACTGTTGATGTACATATTAGAAAACTAAGAGAAAAAATTGGTGAAAAATATATTAAGACTTTGAAAGGAGTTGGCTATATGTTTTCCTTACAATAGGTCTCCCATCTTTTGAAATCTGAGAATTTTACATGAGTCAGATTTTCTTTAAAGTGCAAACTTATAATTCTATACCAATCATCAAATTGGGCTACTACTTTCAGTTTTTTAGTTCCAAACAAATTCAGTGCTCTTAGTCTCTCCCTTAGAATTCGAAACAATTCTCTGTAGCTGGCATTTTATTCAATAAATTGTAAAAAAGTAATCAACAAATAGTATGGAGAAACAAGGGTTTTTATCAGAGTGCCTATTTGTTCAAAAAAGATTGGAGCCAATATCCTGATTTTTTGATGGTTCTTATTTGTGTTTCAAAGTCATTATAGATTATTCCAAATCTAGGTTTAAAACCATCAGCCCATTCAAAATTATCGACCAGTGTCCAAATAAAGTAGCCCTTGAGGTTTATACCACTTTTGATGGCTTTTGCACATATTTTGAACGTTTTTTTGAAATATCGTATCCTGTTTTTGTCATTTACTACCTCATCTATTAATTCATCATCAAAGCAAACGCCCGATTCAGTGATATAAATTTGTTTAACATTTTCATATTCACTGAATTTTTTAAGCATTTTAGCCAAACCTTTAGGGTATATTTCCATTCCCATATTATTGGTTTTTACATTTCTTTTTTCAGCTGGAATCTGGTTGGCAAACAAAATGGGTGGATAAAGGCTATTTTCAGCCACGATTCTAAAATAATACTGTATGCCAATAAAGTCAAAATCAAATTTCATCAATTCCTCATCATTGGGTTTAAAGTATTTTTCAATACGTTTTAGTCCTGGAATTGAGTCTGTTGGGTAACCTAAACCCAATGAAGGCTCAATGAAAAACCGATTCAAAAGGGCATCAAGGCGTTTGGCTGCTTCTTTGTCAAATCTGGTTTGTGGGCTTACCAGCGAACATGAAAACGTAGTTCCAATAAATGAATCGGGGATAATTTTACGAATAATCCTCCCTCCAATTGACTGGCATAATGTGGCATGATGGGCAGCAGGTAAAAAGTTTCTTAGCCCTTTTCGGCCTGGTGCATGTAGGCCCATAAAATAGCCCAAGCCGATAAAACTCATTGGTTCGTTTAATACAATCCATTTTTTCACTTTTGAGCCATATTCTTTAGCGCAAAAATCAGTAAAATAGGCAAACCAATTAATTATTTCACGGTTAGTCCAGCCGCCAAGATTTTCTAATGCTTGGGGCAAATCCCAATGATAAAGTGTAAGCCAAGGCTCAATTCCGTTTTCAAGGCAACAATTTATTACTTGATGATAAAATTCAACACCTTTTTGGTTGGGTTCACCTATCCCATAAGGAAATATTCGAGTCCAAGAGATTGAAAATCGAAAAGAATCCAGATTCAATTCTTTTATTTTTTTAATGTCCTCTTCAAAGTTATCGTAAAAATCAGTTGCTATATTCCCGTTTCCTTTCTTGAATTTTTTAGCATTTGTAAAAGTATCCCAAATTGAGTTTTGCTTTCCATGCAAATCCCAAGCGCCCTCAGTTTGATAGGCCGAAGAAGCCACTCCCCAACTGAATTGATTAGGAAAATTTCCTAAAGTAAAATCATCAAAACTCATTTTTGGAAATGGGGTTATTTAAATTTTTGATAAAATTACGGCGAATCACCGCCACTTAACATTTTGCTATGCTATGAAAATGTTAATTTTTTATCAAGAAATTGTTAGATGAGCTATTTTGGATCAGATTAAATTGGGAGATTAGGCTTGTTTACTTAAAAATAATATTTATTTAAGAGGTCAATAATTTAATTTACAGTATCAATTTCAATTTTTACACTATCATTTTCTTGTTCTGAGATTCATTAAATATTGCCTTTAAAGGTTCTCCTTTACATTTAAAGAAAAAATAATTAAATTTTACTGTATCATTTTGTAAAGTTTTCTGTATCAATTCCATTTTTACTTTTTAACTATTTACCTCCTTTATCACCTCCTTTGCTATGCAATATACCTGAATTTTGAAGGTTTTTCTAAGCTCTTTTCATAGTTATTTGTGATTCACTTATCTTTTCTGCTAATTGAGTTCAAACAAATAAAAATCGATTTCATATTTTGTAAAACCACTCTCTAGGGCTTCCAGCATTTTGGCTAAATTTGGGTTTTGCCTTATTTGACTTTAATTAATTTTGTAGATATCCATCGAATAATTTTTGAGCTGTTTCTGTTAATCTTCTGTCATTTTGATTTACAATATCGGCATAGGCTAAAATGGTAGGGACTATATTTTTTTCATGATTATTTCCATGCCAAAAATTTTCAAAAACTAATACATTACCATTTGGATCTGGGATAAGTTTGTAATTTTTTATGATTTCATTTCTCGGCTCAAGTGTATAAAGTGTTAGATATTGAGGTTTCAAATAGTTTGTTAAAATTGCGGCGGCTGGCTCAGCTCCCTAATAAGTTTTCTCGTTTTGCAGGCTTATATTTTCCCAATTTAAAAAATCATTCGGATTTAAAAATTTAAATTTACCAATCATTATTTGAGGTTTTAAATTTAATTGGAAATTCTCCGCCCATTTTAGTATCACATCATGCCTATTTTTGAATCGCAATTCATTTTTTGTCAATTGCAATAAATACCCTCCTTCTTTTAAACCATTTATAATATTGGTCACATTTCCTACGGCAGTATTTGTAAGGTGAGCAATTTGGCGATAAGGCATATTTAATAGATTTTCATCTAATAAAAATTCAAATAAAACCCTAAGCCCTGTTTTGGTAAAAGCTCTATTTTTATTGTTATGCTTGATTTTCAAAGGAGCATTTCCATCAATCCAAATCCATTTATCTTCTTTTTGATAGTAAAAATTACCATTCGCTTCCAAATAAGCAACTTTATTCTCACTGAGTTGAAGCCTTATTTCTGGAAACAATTTGTCGGCCAATATGATATAAGGATTAAACTGTTCATTCAAAGCAAGAATTTGTGGCAGAATTGGCATCCTTACATTGGCCTTCACATCAGCATTAAGTAATATTTTTTCTTTCCAAAATTCAATTGGAGTTTCCCATCCATTTTCGTATTTGTAGTTCCTTTCCATACTCCAACTATTTGAGTGGTTTTTTGTAAGTTTTCAATTGTAATATTTATTAATAGATTTTCCTTCATGTTCATTTAAAATTTATGTTCACGAATACGAGTACAATAATCTTTTATGAACAAATACATTTATTTTCAAATGAAATTTTACATTTTTCACTTATTTTTTCCCTAAACACCCAAAATTTACCGAAGGAAATAGGCCGCAAACTAGCGTTGGCAAAAATGAATTTTTATCTTCCTAAATCGATTAATTTTCTAACATGAAGCAAAAGAGAGTCTACTTCTATTACCACTTGTTTGAAACCAGCCGTATTGGCGGCTTTAGCTAATTGATTAAGGTTATTTGAAATATTGATTAATCTCAGAACTAAGTCTTTTTGAGCTGGTGAATAAGTATCAATTATTTTTCCAATTATTGTCATCTTTGAAACGTATTCACTTTTTGTAATACCCAATCTTACAGCATTTTCGTTTATTTTCTCCCACTCATTTTTGGTAAATGAAGCGGTAATATAAAATTCTTTTGGGTTTAAAACCTTTGGTCTACCACCTATAATTTTCAGATTCTTTTCCATAATGCGATTTCCTAAAGGGTTAAGGGCATAGCCCTTATTCGAAATTTTTGTAAAAAAATTGAGGTTTTGACTTGTCGAAACTACATCTTGCTTCCTCTTACATTTTTAGATTTAGAGCATATTTAAATCATTAGTCATTTTTGGTCAAAATTTGATATTTTTAGTCATATTTAGTCATTTTTGGTTAAAATTTGGCTAATTGTTGGATAATTTTAATCAAAATGTTGCATTTTTGGTTAAAATGATTTTTTAAAAGATTTCACAAACCAATTAATCATATTTTGCATATTTGGCACTAATGTATGTCTTGGAATTGCATCGGAATCAGTCCATGTTAGATCACCTAGTCTGTATTTTTTTGTGGCTTATATTTCATTTGCGATATTGCCTTTTTTTGAAGCCCCCTTTTTAACAAAATGACACCTGCAATAATAAATATCAGATACTGTTACCCTATCTTATCATCTAAATCCAAATGGATTTCAAGAACAATAATTGAAGCATTTTCAAACGAACTAATCATAGTCACATACCTAGCAAAAAGAAGTCTTTTTCGATTAGTTGCTTTCGTCTAAAATCGATTTATTAGATTTTCCTTTATTATGATTTTATTTTCTAACACCAAGTGGCGTGCCACGCCACCACAACTAAAAATTTTAGCATAACTAATTGACATATAATGTGTTATATGATTTTTGCCGTGGCAAAGTTTGCCACACTTCTGCACAAAGTTCCAAACGCCACAGTTTGCCACGCTTTTGTCACAGTATTTTACTTTATAACTATCTGATAATCATTTATTTAACCTTCAAAAGGTTAATATGTGGCACTGTGGCACTTTTTTGATATTATTTTTTTTTGAAAAATATTAATTTATCGATGAATCATCAAACTTTGTGCGTCCGATTCGCAAAGCATCTATAAACTCATTGGCAGTTATGTACTCTGAAATTTGAGGATTTTCTATATTCAAATTTTGTAGCTTTTCAATGATTACCCTCTTATTTTTATTCTTAAGTTTAACCAAATCAGCGAGAACCAAAAAAACTGAGGGTAATTCAGGGATCATCTTTTCCATATTTATTAATTTTTTTTTTGAACAAAGTTTAATTGGCAAAGAATTTTTGTAAAGGATTATTTGGTGGTTTGAGCTAACAAATCGATGGATTGGGGTATTTGTTTTATGGCTTGAAAATTTGGTTAATGGACTTTTCTCTAATAATTATTAAATTCCAATCTTTTCAAAATCCACATTCTTAGTACCCTCAATTACGTCAAGTAAATCAATATGATAATAATTATTGGAAGTAGTTTCATTTGAGTGACCAAGCATTTTTGAAAGTATAGGCCGTAGTGCTCCGTTTCGAACCCAAATTTGGGCGTTTGTATGGCGAGCTACCTTATTTGATATTTCTTTATTCACACCAGCCATTTTAGCTATTTTCTTAAGCTTAAAGTTATATTTCTGAATTTCGATAAATATTTTTTTACTGAAAATATAGTCATCGGACTCATTATTATAATATTTTTCCAAAATGGCCTCTGCTTTTGGAAATTTGAATAGTGGAATAATGGCTGTTTCTCCATTTTTATCTCGTTCCCCAATAATAAATTTCCCAGCGTTGGGCTGATTCACGATATTCGTTTTTTTAAGTATTTGCAAGTCATTATAGTAAAATCCTGTATAGATTTGAAATAAGAATAAATCTCTATCTCTTTCCAAACTTTCTTCGTTTTTCTCAAATTTCAAATTAATAATTTTCTGGATTTCATTAACCTCTAGGAAGGTTCTGTGTGGTTTTTCTACTTTAATTTTCACATCAGCAAATAAAAACCTGGTTTGTTCCATGGTTAAAAGCATTTCCCTTTCAGCCTGATTTACTACTACTTTAAACTTATCAAAATAGGATTTTGCAGTCGCCCCAGCTAATTTTTTTTTTACTTGTAGGTAAACCTGAAAGTCGCTCACTAATTTTGAATTGAGTTGCTTAAAACTAACATTTGGGTTAAAGTCGTTGAAATGTTTTAGGAATACATTATATTTCTCAATAGTGGCATAATCAAGTATTTGGCGAGGATGGCGTATGTAGTCTTTAATGTATTGATTGAAAGTCATTTTAAAAGTACTACGCTTTAATTTATTTATTAGCTCTTCCAGATTCATTTCATTTTCAAAATTCAATTTGATTAATTTAAAAATGTCGTCTAGCGTTGTTTGTATTTCCTGATTAATCTCAAATGCAAACGGGTGTGTATGCAACACAAAATTTTGATAGGTTCCATTTGGGTTCCATTGTGACAAATTTATTTTAGGGGACTTTTTCAATCGAACGTGTTTAACTTTTCCGTTCCATATTACACGAATATGAATTGAATAAAGGCCATTTTTGTTGATTAAATTTTGCCGATTTATTACAGGTTTTATCGTTGGAAATCCCATTTTACATGCTATTTTTTCAAATTTTAGTAAAAATGTGGAAAACTTTTCGGAAAACAATACGCAAGAATCAGCAAGAATCGACGGGAATTAGGGGTATAAAAAAATCCTTAATATGCTGAATATTAAGGATTTAGTGTTTTTGAATCGTGTTGATTCTTGCTATCTGCTCCCTCTCTTGGGCTTGAACCAAGGACCCCATGATTAACAGTCATGTGCTCTA
>JAZKGO010000115.1:4529-15021 GCA_040385875.1 Bacteroidota bacterium | reverse complement strand
AATGGCAAAAGATAAAAAAGTAAAACCCAAAACATTACCAAGAGTCCACAAAGATTTGGCGGGTTTCGATATAGAAATTGATAGCTTTGGAGAGATAAAAACATCTTTTGACATCAATAAAATCAATGAGTTTTTGAATAAAGAAATGGACGACAAGAAATTGAGAAAGAAAGACAAGCAAGACTAAAAATAATTGGAAATTCAAAATTAAAATAAATTACCTATGGCTATTTTTGCGAAAATACTGTTAATAATGGGATTATTATACCTTGAATACAGAATATGGAAATATTTTGTAAGAAGAGGAATCGGCTTCTTCAAGATTTTCAATTTAAAAAAGCGTTTCTAAAAAAATAAAACCTACAATCATCTATGAGATCACACGAAATTGATTATAAAATAATTGGAGAAGATATTCAACTAGTTGAAATAGAGCTAGATCCGAACGAAGTAGTGATTGCTGAAGCGGGCTCCATGTGCTATATGGAAGACGGAATCAGCTTTCAAACTAAAATGGGAGATGGATCGGAACCCAATAAAAGCTTGTTTGGAAAGTTGTTGAGTGGCGCAAGTCGAGCCATCATGGGCGAGTCGCTTTTCATGACCCATTTCACCAATCAAGGTATTGGCAAACGAAAAGTTGCTTTTGCTGCCCCGCATCCAGGCACTATCTTAGCTATCGATTTGGCCAAAATACATGGCAATACATTGATTGCTCAAAAAGATAGCTTTTTAGCCGCAGCATTAGGAACTAAAATTTCTATTCAATTCAACCAAAAACTAGGCACTGGCCTATTTGGTGGCGAGGGATTTATTTTGCAAAAAATTGAAGGAGATGGATTGGCTTTTGTGCATGGCGGCGGGGTAATCATTGAAAAACAACTCAATAATGAAACTTTAAGAATAGATACTGGCTGTATTGTGGCATTTGAGCCTCAATTGCAATATGACATCCAACGTGCTGGTAACCTACGCAGCATGGTTTTTGGCGGTGAAGGTATGTTTTTGGCTACAGTTAGAGGTACAGGAAGGGTATGGATACAATCGATGCCTTTGTCAAAACTCATTCGTACATTAGCCCCAGCTGGTGGTAACAGCGGCAAAGAGGGTGGTAGTATTCTTGGTGGAATTGCCAATGCGTTCGAATAATTCTCTTAATTCCTGATAATATTATTGAATGGATAGCTTGTCTGACTTTTCTGCTAATCAGTTTATTCGCCAATTGTCGGAATTGAAATCTGACAAAGAATTAGACAAGGTTCAAAAGTATTTCAAAGGAGACGATGGTCGCACCATAGCGCTTGGAGTCAAGTTTGGAGATATTTTTAGAATTGCTCAGGAATTTGATCAAATGGCTCTCTCTGAAATCGAAACCTTACTGGAGAGTGATTATTACGAAATCAGAATGGGGGCAGTAAGTATTATGGACTTTCAGGCTAAGAACAAGAAAACGAGTGCTGAGCGAAAGAAAGCGCTATTTGAACTTTACCTAAACCGCCACGATCGATTGAATAATTGGGATTTTGTGGATCGTGGAGCGTATAATATCGTTGGCGAATATTTAATGGAGAAACCCAAAGATATTATTTATGAATTAGCTCATTCAAAAAACCCTTGGGAAAGAAGAACCGCAATAGTGAGCACCTATGCATTTATCAAAAAAGGATTGCTCGATGAAACATTCAAAATTGCGGAAATACTGGTTGAAGATGAACATGAATCAATCAATAAAGCAGTAGGCAGTTGGATTAGAGAGGCTGGAAAGCAGGATAAGGAAAAATTAATCAATTTCTTAAATAAATTTTCAGCGAAAATGCCTAGAATTACCCTTCGTTATGCAGTTGAAAAGCTTGACCCAAACGAAAAGGAAAAATATTTGAAAACAAAATAACTTTATTTGTTCTATCGTTTTGGCAAAGACAACTATTAATAAAACCTAATTTGATTAATAAATCTCTCCTCCTTTTAAGCAGTCTTTATATCCTGTCATGCAACCATAAAACCTCTGATAGTCAAGACTATAGTCCAAAACCTAAAGGTTACAATCGGATTGAAATGCCAAAGGTTGCTTATCAAAAAATGACGGAAAAGCATCCTTACTATTTTGAATATTCAAAGTATGCCCGCCTTTTGCCAGACACCTTTGCTAAGGCTGAACCACACTGGATATACATTGATTATCCAACTTTTGGAGCCAATGTACAACTCACCTATAAACCTATCAATGGCGATTTGAAAAGGCTGCAAAATATGATTGGAGATGCACATACCCTCTCCTATAAGCATAGTGTAAAGGCTTACTCCATTCAGGAGAAAATCTACCAATCACCTTCTGGCAATCAAGCCAATGTGATTGATTTGGAAGGTGAGGTGCCCAGTCAGGTGCAATTTTATATGACTGATAGCACTCGTCACTTTTTAAGAGGAGCCTTGTATTTCAAAACCTCCATGCAAAACGATTCGTTAGCCCCTGTAATTCAGTACATTAGGAATGATATCCTCCATTTGGTGAATACCTTGGAGTGGAAAAAATAAAGCGAACAAAATAGTATTTGCTCGCTTTAGCTGAATAAATAAGCATTCTGGTTAACTTACTAGTTAATGTCCTTGCCTTCTTTCAATTTGACAATTAAAGCTTCAATCGCTGGTTTTTGACCTGGATTGGGCACTTTTTCTATTGCTTTTTGGGCAAATAGTAGAGCGTTTTTAAAATCTCCTTTCGCAGAATAGGCGTAAATCAAACTATTTGAAATGGGGAAAACTTCTCCAAATTTAGTTTTGGCAGCATTCAAAACATCTAAAGCTTTGTCGGCTCTTTTTAAGGCAATCAATTGCCTTGCATACTGACCAATCTGAGCAGCACTTGCCATTGGAATTGCCTCATTCATCACCGAATCAGCCTGAACATTTCTATTCATTTTGGCATACGCATTCGCCAGATTGTTTAAAGTGGCGAAGCTCTTTTGACCTCCATTGCCTGCTGCCACTGCTTTTGTAGCCCAAACTAAAGCTTCATCCAGATTGATACCTTTATTTACACAATATTGTGAGGCCTGCATCAAGTTTACACCGCTAAAACCTTTATAACCTTTCAATTGCTCTCTGAATTTGTTCACTACAATATTTTCAACATCCACCTCAATTTTGAAAGGAATTGAAAGTTTCTCCCATTGCAATGCCACAGTACATTCTTTTTCTTTATGATTAATAAATTCATACTTCAAATATTCAACCGATTTATCCAAAGTAGTTGGTTTTACAGTTGTTCTTAGCACATCATTTTTCGCTTCATAACTAAAACTACCCCAAGCATCAGCCGAGCTTGAAAGTATAACTATCACACTATCAGGCAAATACAAAGCCATTGAAAGTCCATAAGTACCCGCTTTTACAGGTTTTCCTTCAAATTTCACTTCATGCTCAAAAGTAATTGTGGTGTTGTCATTGGCACCAGCACGCCAAGGGCTTGTGGGCTTACCTGTAATAAAATTATTAGTCGAAAAGCCATTTGGGACAACTGGTCCCCATAACTTACCTTCACGTCCGTTAACGTCAGGCCTTCCATAAGTGATTGTGATATCAGTTATACCCACTTCCTCTGTAATTTTTGCTCTTGGGTTTCCCGCAACTGGCGGCGCATCAAGCTGCGAAAATGCGATTTCAGAAATAAATAAGCTTAAAATAAAAACAAAAAGTGCTGACTTTTTGCATACGAGACCTTGATGTTCCATGATTTAGATTTAGTAAAAATTGCTTTAATTATTTTTAAAATTAACACAAATTTTTGAAATAGCTGTACTTACATATATTGTTATAAAATTGACTAAAACGTAATTTTATAAAGCTTCAATAATTCCCCATTATAATCAATGTTTTCAATATATTTTAGGCCAATCTTCTCTAATAATTTTATAGATTTTGTATTGTTCAAAGCGGTAATACCCAGTATTATTTTAAGTTTCAAAGTGTGGTTGGCGAAGTCCAAGACAGCTTTTGCAATTTCCACTGCATAACCTTTGTCCATAAAAGCATCCAGAAAAGCAAAACCTATATCTGGTGCGTCAAGGGCGTCACGTTTCAGTATTCCACATAAACCAATTGGTGAATTATCCGTTTTCAATGAAACCAACCAAAGCCCATAACCATTTGATTCATAACTCTTTATCGGACCATTGATTATGTATTTTTGGGCATCCTCATCACTATTAATATTTCTGTTGCCTATATATTGTAGCCAACCGGGGCTATTGAGTAATTCATAAATAAAAGGAGAATCGGTATTAGTCAATTCTCTAAGAATAAGTCTATCGGTCTCTAAAATTTTATTCATATAAATATTTTTAATGACGGATATTCAGAAATTGGTCATACCTCAAATTTAGATAAAATGAAGATAATTTATTGGTTTTTAGGAAATTAACCCTTCTTATTTTGTACAAAGAAGCCGAAAATAAAATATATAAACCAAAAAAAGGAAAATAGTATTAAACCTTTTAAATTGGCTTCAACATCCTCAATATCAAACCTTCCATGAATTTTTACCCTAAAAAATTGATTTGAATAAGACTGAGCAATTTCGATAGCCGCACCAAAAAGAGATAATAAAATAAATATCAGAATATGAATAGAAATTCTTCGTTTCGAATACAAAATATTTAAAAATGCTGCTGCAAAAAAATAAAACAATAAATGCATTTCTTTATCAATGTGTCTAAAAATAGGAGGCAATTTTATCATAAACCCAATTATAGAGGTGATAATGAAAAAAAACACAAGGGTAATTTTGGCTAATTTGTTCATGTTTCTAATCATTCAACCTTCACATCAATTCATTTTTTGTATTTTACATGTTTACTTTCCGATACAAAAGCGACTAAAAATAGACTCCAATAAATCATCTGGTGTCACTTGGCCAGTGATTTCTCCTAAATAAAAGAGCGCTAATCTGATGTCTTGCGCCACAAAGTCATTGGTAATTTTTGCATCAATTCCGTGAATAACCGCTTGAAGTGCTTCTTCTGTTTTGGTCAATGCCTCATAGTGCCTAGCATTGGTAACAATAGTATCCGTTTGAGTATCGATACCAATTTTTTCAATTATTTTATGGATTAACAATTCTAAATTCAATTGTTTGGAGGCAGAAATTCCAATGACGTTTTCAGGTAATTTGAACTCAAGCCCTTCCAAATCAATTTTATTTTGAATTAAAATTAATTTGTCGCTTACTGATTCAGTATCAATGAATTGAATAATATCATCCAACTCTTTTTTGTC
Source organism: Bacteroidota bacterium (assembly GCA_040385875.1). Lineage (GTDB taxonomy): Bacteria > Bacteroidota > Bacteroidia > Cytophagales > Spirosomataceae > JANMZR01. Next base: position 9,747 of record JAZKGO010000115.1, on the reverse strand, counting down.
GCTCTCTTTGGTAAAAAGGCAAAGAATAATGGTCGCCTTTTTAATGACTGCTTTCGACCTTTCGATGCCAATCCCCTCCACCAAATCAGAAGTTTCACGGATTCCCGCAGTATCAATAAACCGTATTTTTTGGCCTTTCACGATTAATGTGTCCTCCACAATGTCTCGGGTAGTACCCGCAATTGGGGTCACTATTGCCTTTTCCTCATTAAAAAAAGCATTCAAAAGGGTTGATTTGCCCACATTGGGTGGCCCAACGATGGCAATTGGAATGCCTTCTTTCATCACATTCCCAATTTTGAATGATTCAATTAAAGGTTTCAGCTGATCTAAAATATGGTATATCAATGATTTGAGCTGATTTCGGTCAGCAAATTCAACATCCTCTTCACCAAAATCAAGTTCCAACTCAACCATACTAGCAAAGTGTATGAGCTCATCACGTAACGATTGTAATTTCTTTGAAAAACCACCCCTCATTTGATTCATAGCAATTCGATGGCTCATTTCAGAATCAGAAGCAATCAAATCAGCAACTGCCTCAGCTTGAGCCAAATCAAAAGCGCCATTCATAAAAGCACGTTGGGTAAATTCCCCTGGTTTTGCTAGTTTAACACCTTGTTTTACAAGCAATTGCAAAATTTTTCGGATGATAAAGGGGGAACCGTGACAGGATATTTCAATTGAATTTTCTTTAGTAAATGAGTGTGGAGCCACAAAAACCGAAACCAAAACTTCATCTACAATTGTATCTTCCTCCATTATGGTTCCAAAATGAATGGTATGACTTGCCTGATTGTTAAGATTTTTACCTTTGAAAATATGATTGACAGAGCTAATCGCTTCATTACCAGAGACTCTGATTACTGCTATTGCTCCTAATCCAGATGCTGTGGCTAAGGCAGCAATGGTTTCATTTTGCATAAAAATTGATTTTTAATACCCTAAAATTACAATAAAAAAAGCCACTGAAGCTATTCGTCTGAACAAATAGATTCAATGGCAATCTTATTCTTTCTAATTGAAAAACTGATTAAAATAGGGATTGTAATTTCATCGCAATACTCATATCACCTGATATTTTCAATTTGCCAAACATAAAAGCTGACATGGGGTTCAAATCACCGTTGATAAGGTCACGCAAATCGTCATTATCGACCGTAATCGTACAATCAGCCTCTGCGTTCTCATTACTCACCTTGCCATCAGCTGTAATAAAAATATTGCCCGCATCCGTTGCAAACTTGATTGATGAACCCATCGCTGGCTTTGAGGCAGCCAGAGTAGTAATTTTTTCAGTTAATTGTTCTAAATTCATGTCTTTGGTTTTATACTTGATGTTATTTGCAAAAAAACAAAAATTGTTTTTGAATGTGTTTTACACAAAGGTATGCATGCATACCTTTTTTTCAAAAAGATTAGCTCTAATTATTTTAGACTAAGCGTAAATAATTGAATACCAAAAGATTATTAACAAATCAATTCTTACAATTCCAATCGCTGCTTCTCTTTTAATAGTACTTCCTTTAATTTTGAATAAGGCAATTGCTGAGGGGAAACTTTATTATCGATGGCCAAAACGGCTGCCGCAGCGGCTGATTGACCTAAAATCATGAAAACGGGTTCCATTCTGATAGAGCCATAGGCAATATGAGAGCTGGAGATACAAACTGGAACCAGCAAGTTGTTGCATTCATTTTCTTTGGGCAAAATAGAGCCATAGGCAATCGAATAAGGCTTGTCAGGATGTACACCAATATCGCCTTCATTCTGGACAAAACCATCTGCTTTTACATAGCGTTGCGCATTATGGGCATCTAAAGAATAAGAGCCCATACCAACGGGACTAGGCACCAATGTTTTACCCAAGGCATCTGCTTCTTTCATCACAAATTCTCCTTTCATTCGTCTGGCTTCACGTATGTAGAGCTGATGTGGCCAATTTCCATTATCCTTAAATTCATCTTTTGGTAACCCCCAATCCTTCATTTTTGATTGAACTTCGGCAGGTACATTCTCATCATTTTGCAAATAAAACATCAATCCTTTTTGGTAGAGTTCATGGTCCTTTATGATTTCTTTACGACGTTCATAATTGGCTTCGGGATAATCATAATTTTTGCCGATATAATCAGTACTGAATGGCCCATGATTATTGGTATCGGTTTTACGGTTTGGTATTGGATCATATTTATCAAAAGTTTCGGTCCAACCAGCTGCATAAACTCTTGACAATAGCTCATAACGTTTTGGATTATACCCTTCTGGTTTCTCGAATGGAATTCGATTATCCGGATGATTGCTAAGACACATTCTGAAACAATAGGCCTGAATTTTATGGTCGCCTGAGCCATTTTCACCAGAGGGTTCGGACGAAACTTCGGGTAAAAGACCACTTTGTGGATCATTTGCAATTTTATAAGGACTTATTTTTTTCTTGAAATTATGCCCATGCTGAAAAACCTCCGTTTGCACACCGTTCCACTTTTCATTATAAACACTGTTGGCCTCACGCCCCACATGATAACTTACCCCAGCCAGAGCCATCAAATCGCCCTCATAAGTGGCATCAATAAACATCTTACCTTGATAGATATGTCCACTTAATGTTTTAAAAGAACTGATACTTGTTGATTTTTTGGTCAATCCTTCGGCGGAACGAAGCAGCCATTCACCTCTAAAAATAGTGATTTTATTTTCCTTCACTAAATCTTCAAATACTTTTTCGGCAGCATGCGGTTCAAAAATCCACATGGTGCGATTCGTGCCATCTAGAGCGGGTGTTCCCTGACCTTTGTTGCCATAATCCTCCTTTTTTTGCCAATTCCATGATTCTGTTTTCTGATAATGTAGAAACAAACGATGGTAGAATTCTCTCGACAGGCCTCCTATTACTTCTTTATTGCCAGTATCAGTAAAGCCCAATCCTCCGGAGGATAATCCTCCCAAATGCTTGTCAGGAGATACTATTATGACCGACTTCCCCATTTTTTTAACCTGAACAGCCGCCATTACTGCTGAGGAAGTCGCACCATAAATAATTACATCTGCTTTACGGATGATAGTTTTTTTAGGGACAAATACTTTTGTATTGGCGTAGATTTTAGCGTTGAAAATTAACCCAGAAAATATTATTGTTGCTAAAAAAAGGAGATTAGTATTATTGATTTTTTTCATTAAGAATTTAATTTTATAAGGTGTTAGTGATTTCTAAATTAACCCTACCCACCATCCCATCTCCTTTTGGTAGGGGCATTGACAATATTCATGCCATTAAGAGTTTATAATTAATTATGATTTCTTTCTATTAATTAAACAGATTAGTAAGGTGATATTTTTAATTATTTTTATCAATATTCCAAAGAATAGGGGTTGCAACCCCTATTCTTTGGAATTGTTTTTAACAAAATTGAATATTCTTAATATTTTATTTTAATCTAATAAATATACAAGATTTTTGACCTTTGAGCTTACAAATAAAATTAACTTATTTTTGTAATTGTTTTTTTACATATTCAGGCAAAGTAGTTAGTATAATAAAATCCCAACCCTCAATAAAATTCTTTCTGTTCAAAGCTTCTTCCTCTGGCTCAAATGGAACTAAAAAATTATATTTAAAAACCAATTTAGTTATATTTTCACTCACTGCAAACAATTCCCAATCTACTAAAGCCTCACCTGAATAGCCGGGATATTCCCAAGTATGTACAAGTTTTTTCTCCTCAATTATCTCTAGCATTGTACCTCGATGCAGCCATTGCTTTCCATCAGGTGGGCCAGCCAGCCATTCAAACTGATGACCCAATTCTAATTTCCATTGCTCAGAAAAATCAAAATACCAATTTTTCAAATGATCCTTTTGAGTAATTACCAGCCACACCAAATCAATAGGGGCATCTAATATTTTTTCTAGAATAATGCTTTCCATTTTCTAAATTTATTTGATTTCAGCATAATTAAGCATCCAATTGATCCCGTACTTATCCCTAAAACTTCCATAATAAGCACCCCAAAAAGTATCATCCAAGGGCATTGAAATTGTACCACCTTCTGATAATGCCTCAAATATTCTTTTGGTTTCCTCCCGTGATTCAGGTTCTAAATTAATATGCATATTATTACCTGCATACACCTTAAAACCCATACTTTCTGGAGCATCTGTTGCCATCAATACAAAACCTCCCATTATTTCCAATTCGATATGTAAAATTAGGTTTTTATCGGAATCTGGCAAAGAGGGTGCCCCTTCTTGAGCAGGTATATCTCCAAATCTCTGAATACCATTTCCAGAAAATTCGCCACCAAAAACTGATTTATAAAAATTAAATGCTTCCTCAGTATTACCTGGAAAATTCAAATAGGAACTTACTCTCACTTTATTATTTGGCTTCAATTCAGTGCGAATCTTAAATTGAGCATTGATATAGCTTTCTAATTGGTCAATTGTTTTATTATAACCCTGATTCATATCCTCATGCAAGCCTGTAAACCCTTCAATTTCATTTAAATTATCGGTGAATGGAGTACCTTTTAGTGTTAAAATGGTCTGGTTGTCTTTCTCAATAAAAGTCCATGTATTCAGGATTTTCGATGGAAAAGGACCTTCAATTGGGGCTGGGATAATATTTCCATGCTCATCGGCAAATGAGTTGGTAAAAACAATTTTATCAAATGGTTCCAACTCTTTGTAGTGGAAGATGCCAAACATTTCATAGCCATCAGCCGACTTCATTGAGTAATGGAACTTCCCATTCACTTTAATTTCAGAAGAAATAACCTCAATAGTAAAGCCTACTGGCCCCCACCACTGGGCAAGATGATTCGATTGGGTAAAAGCTTCATACACTAATTGTTTAGATATGTTAAAAACTCTCTCAATAATAAGTTCTTGTTTGTTTAAATTGCTCATGCTTTATTGTTTTTTTTGAATAGTGTTTAAATAGGTTTCTAAAGCGTCAAGTTTGTTTTCCCAAAACTGCTTGTATTGCTGCACCCAACTATCGACTTCGTTCAATTTGTCTAATTTAGCGATACAATACCGCTCACGACCTTGGTCGCTTATTTCAACCAACCCGCATTCATTTAATATTTTTATATGCTTTGAAATAGCAGGTCGACTTATCTTATAATTTTCAGCGACGGCATTTAATGTAAGAGTTTGCAAGGCTAATAAGCCCAGGATAGATCTTCGGGTGGGGTCGGCGATGGCCTGAAATAC
>JAZKGO010000115.1:3220-4429 GCA_040385875.1 Bacteroidota bacterium | reverse complement strand
GGTAATAGTTAGCTTAGATACCCCTCCACTCCCATTCCAAAAAGGGCGAAATCATACTTAACAGGATCACTTCGATCAAACTTTTTTAGATTATCAGTTAATTCCAAAGCCGATTTCCAATCAGATTGTGGCCTTATAATAAGGCCAAGCTGTCGGCTCACCCTTTCAACATGGACATCACAAGGGCAAATAAGTTGACTGGGGCTAATTTGCTTCCAAATACCAAAATCCACTCCTTGATTGTCGGTTCTCACCATCCATCTTAAAAACATATTCAATCGCTTACATGTTGAGCCTGTAATAGGGCTTGCAATGTGCTTTTTAGTACGATTAGGGGCGAATTCTGAATCAAAAAATATTTTCCTAAAATTGATAAGCGCTACTTCAATACTATTTTCAGAATAAGAATTAGGGATAAAAGCGATTTCTAGGCTTTCGTTCTTTTGATAAAATTCTTTGAAAAACAAAATAAAATAAAGTGCATCTTCTGCATTGAAGGTTCGATGCTTGAAATTTAGAAATCGTTTTAAATCAGATTCGCTGTGGTTTTTAATAAAATCAAATGGAGTTCCATCCATCAATTGAATCAATTCATTGCATTTATTAATGATAGTTTTTCTTTGACCCCAAGCCAAAATTGCAGACCAAAATCCCATGATTTCGATATCTTGCTTTAAGATAAATTGGTGGGGAATACTGATGGGATCAAAAGGAATAAAATCAGGCTGATTAAATTGTAAATATTTGGATTCAAGTAAATCATGAAGTTGGTTTTGTTCCAAAATCCCTAGTTTTTTATCTTGCTTGAAATATAAGAAATCAGTTTGGAAGGCAATGAAAACAGCCATACCAATAAATTGAATAACCAATAAAAAACGATAATAATGGGATAGGCCAGAATGAAAATTACATTAAAAACTCCACCACCAAAATTCAGTTCTCTTTTACGTTTTTTCATTCTTAGTTTTTGGAAAACTATTTTTATAATATTAAAATCTAAAGGGAATAATTAATTTTTGCTCTGAACCTTTTATCAACTGGCGAAATCCGATCCATTGCTCTTGGGGATAACTTGATGATAACATTCTGATTTTGATCTAGTTCTGGTAATCGTCCAATTACTTTTACCCAAACCGTGGCTCCATTTGTTTCATTCTTAACCTGTATAAGTGTACCCAATGGAGCCGATTTATGCAAGGCTAAATATTT
>JAZKGO010000115.1:0-3120 GCA_040385875.1 Bacteroidota bacterium | reverse complement strand
TTAATTTCAGATTTAAATTCTGGATTTTCAACTGTAGATTTAGGCAAACTTGCCACTTCTTTTTTAACTTGTTTATCTGCTATTTGTTTCTGGCTTTTGCTTAATTCGCCTTCTTTTACAATTAAAATTTGGCCAGACTGTATAGCGTCTGAGGTTAAATTGTTGAGGCGCTTTAATTCGGAAACGGTAATTGAGTTTCGCCTAGCGACAGAAAACAAAGTCATGCCAGGCTCGACAGTAAATGTTTTAGCCTCTCCTTTTTTTGAAATATTTTCTTTAATCGGCCTATTATAAGGTATTCGTAATATTTGCCCGATCTTAATTTCAAGGGCCACTTCAGGATTCGCATTCTTGTATTCAGCAAGACTTGTCCCGTATTTTCGAAGGGTACCAAACAATGTTTGTCCTTTTGTAACCTTGTGGATTACAAAATTTTGACCATCCTTTTTTTCTAATCTGAGCGAATCAAGGCTCGTTCCATTACTCTCCAAAGTAATGAAAAATGCCAGAATTAAGCTTACAAAAACAATTCTTTTCATTTCTAAATCATTTTTTACCAAACAAAATCCGAAACAACTATAATCTTTGAATAATAATCAAAACGGCAACACCCTTTAATAATATACAAAATTAGGTTAAAATGTTTATTATTAAATCATTTTCTCGACAATAATTTAACATTGTAAACAATCCTTTTAGTATATTAAATAGTTAGCAAAATGAAATTTGCCTTTTCAAAAGTTCAACTCTTCTATTTTACCAATGAAAGGATTTAAGCTCAATTTTAAGAACCGCCCATTATTTTTTAACTTTACAGTCAATTCAAACAATAATATGCCAAAAATACTAGGTATTATTCCCGCCAGATTTCAATCCACCAGACTACCAGGCAAGCCACTATTGAAAATTGGGGAGCAAACCATGATTCAAAGAGTATATAATCAGGTAATTAAATGCCCATTATTAGAAAATGTGCTGGTAGCCACAGACGATCAGAAAATCTTTGATCATGTAACTAGTTTTCAAGGGAATGTGGTAATGACCTCAGAAGATCACCAGTCAGGTACGGACAGGTGCTTCGAGGCTTTGAATAATTGGGGTGGAGAATACGATTATGTAATAAATATACAAGGTGATGAGCCCTTTATTGTTTCCGATCAAATTGAAATTTTGGCAAAATTGTTGGATGGTAAAACGGAAATTGCCACGTTAATAAAAAAAATAGAGGATGAAAAAACTTTATTTAATGTAAATATTCCGAAAGTAATCTTAAACAATTATCAGGAAGCAATCTATTTCAGCCGCCAAACTATCCCTTATCTGAGAGAGATAGAAACCTCTAACTGGCTCAATCACAATGTATTTTATAAACACTTAGGCATTTATGGCTATCGAGTTGATATCTTAGACCAAATCACAAAACTTGAACAATCGACGTTAGAATTGGCCGAAAAACTAGAACAACTCCGTTGGATTGAAAACGGTTATAAAATAAAAGTAGGCATTAGTCCGTATGATAGTATAGGGATTGATACATTGGATGATATAGAAAAAGCAAGAAAGTCGATTTCCCAATAATTCACCTATTAAACTTATTTTCAAAAAATGCAATATTCTATACTTTGGGCCGATGATGAAATTGATCTATTAAAACCCTACATTTTATTTTTAGAACAAAAAGGTTATGGTGTCACCCCAGTAAATAGTGGCACTGACGCTTTGGAACTAGTTGAAAATCAGAAGTTTGATTTAGTTTTTTTGGATGAAAACATGCCAGGAATGACCGGTTTGGAAGTTTTACCCAAAATAAAACAACTAAGACCAAACCTCCCCGTGATTATGATTACCAAGTCGGAAGAGGAGCATATCATGGAAGAGGCAATTGGATCAAAAATAGCCGACTATCTAATAAAACCTTTGAATCCCAATCAGATTTTACTTTCTGTAAAAAAGATTTTAGACAATAAAAGATTAGTTACCGAAAAAACGAATCTCAGCTACCAGCAGGATTTCAGAAATATTGCTATGCAATATCAGGACAGGATAGATCACAATGAATGGGCTGACATTTACAAAAAACTCATTTATTGGGAGTTGGAATTAGACAAAACGCAAGATAAAAGTATGGGAGATATCTTGGCCATGCAAAAAGCGGAAGCCAATAATAATTTCGGAAAATTTATTGAAGAAAATTACGAAGACTGGCTCAATGATCCAAAAATGGACAAACCATTGATGAGCCATCAGTTAATGCGAAAAAAAGTATTCCCCCTTATTAAAGAAAAAAGCCCGATTTTCTTTATTCTGATTGACAATTTACGTTACGACCAATGGAAAGTAATTGAATCATTATTAAGCGATTATTTTACCGTTGAAGAGGAAAGCAGCTATTATTCGATACTGCCCACCTCCACACAATTTGCAAGAAATGCTATATTTTCAGGAATGATGCCATCAGAAATGGAGAAGCAATATCCTCGACTTTGGGTAAATGATACTGAAGAAAATGAAGAAGGTTTGAATATGCATGAAGAAGAATTTTTGCAAAACCAAATTACAAAAAGTAGGTTAACGGCAAAAATGAGTTACCATAAAATATTGAATATTAATCAAGGTAAAAACCTGGTCGACAATTTCAATAATTTATTGAAAAATGACTTAAATGTGATTGTTTACAACTTTGTAGATATGCTTTCGCATGCACGTACGGACATGAATATGATTAAGGAGTTGGCTCCTGACGAAGCGGCTTATCGCAGTATATCAAGTAGTTGGGTGCAGCACTCGGCCATTATGGATTTTATAATTAAAATTGCAAAACATAAAGGCAGATTGATCATCACTACGGATCATGGGATGATTCGGGTAACTAATCCTGTGAAAATAATTGGAGATAAAAGTGTAAATACTAATTTGAGATATAAACAAGGTAAAAATTTGAACTGGGAAAATGCTAACAAACTAATGGTGTGCAAAAGCCCTGAAAGACTCTTTTTACCAAAAATAAATGTGAGTACCACCTATGTTTTCACCAAAGAGGATTGCTTTTTTGCTTATCCAAACAACTATAACCATTTTGTAAATCACTACAGAAATACCTTCCAACACGGTGGTGTTTCG
>JAZKGO010000114.1:3062-5661 GCA_040385875.1 Bacteroidota bacterium | reverse complement strand
AACAATCCAAAATCGATTCCTTTTATTTTTTCTATTAATTCAATTGTATTTTTTACCTTTTTAAGGTTTGAAAAATAGGTAATAAAGTATTCTAAATTCTGAACTCTTAGTGTGTTCAGGTCAAATTTTTTAAATAGTAATACATTGCTTTTGAGATAGTTAGTCAAATTTTCACGGTTGATTGCTTTCTTGTTTAATGTATTTAATCCTAATTGAGAAAAGGGTAAATTGTATCGGACAAGTAATGATTTTACAGTCAATTTATTCTTGGAAAACAAATTATAAATAGTTGACGAAAATACGTTTTGCTGCGCCGAAACTGCTTCTTTGACATATTTTGAATGCTGCTCAAATTCCACCTCTTCCAAAAATATTTCTATCCCCTCATCAGTAAATAACTGGAACAATTCCTGTTCTTTTTCATCTAGGTTTTTTAAAATAGATTCCCAGTTTTTTTGTTTTTCAAAATATTTAATGAGCGCCCAAATTTTGTCTGATTCAATGGCATTCTCAATGATTTTTAGCGTCTCAATTTCTGACAATATAGCCTTAATTTGATTCCAATTGGGTTTTTGCTGGAAATTTTCCTCAGAATAATTGAGTATTTTTTGAGTCTCAGCTTTGAAATTGACCAGTATTTTTTTAGCTGTTGCCAAATCTTGATTTTGAAACTGTTTGAAATCAACCCTGCTTTGCCAAAAAGAATCTAGTTCGTTGATTTTGTCGGCATATTTCCCATACGCCTTTAACTGGTTAGCAAATTCAATTTTTGACTTCTGATTAAATAATCGGTAATAATCGGATAACTGAATATGAGGGGCGTTGGGATTGGAACTTAGATATAAGGTTTTGATCGAAACCCCGCATTCTGCTATGTCAAATAGAGCCGTTTTAAAACTATCCAATTCTTTTACCAACCGATCAATTTGCCTACTAGTCTGATTAAAATCTTGCTCAAGCCAAAGCGCATCGAGGCTCAAATTTTTCTTTTTATAATCCTCCACATTGCCAATCTGGTCAGCAATTTGATTGAACATTTGCTTTCGATCATTTTTAAAATCATGGACTAAAGCCACAAAATTTTGAAAGCCAACAGTACCCAATCGTTCGTACACCACATCCAAAGCCGCTCTTTTTTGGCAAACCACCAATACCTTTTTACCTGCCGCAGCGAAGTCGGCAATCAGATTACAAATCAACTGTGACTTACCAGTGCCTGGCGGCCCCTGAATGACCATGGAATGGCCCGCATTCACTTTTCTAATGGCCAACTCTTGCGAAGCATCCATTGCAAAAGGAGCCATTATTTTTTCTTCCTTTATGGCATCGAGCTCAATTATTTTGGCTTTTGACTTAAATATGTCTCTAAGCTCCTGCCGATCAATTTGAGAGTCATTTAATTCTCCATTTTCAAGTTCTTCAACATTAGTATTTTCGATAAGAAATTCATAATCAGGTACTAAGAAGCTACCAGCCTGTGGAAAAATACCTAAAACAGCTTTTTGATGAAGCTTTAATTCACCATTTTTTTCGGATAAATCCAAATCTGATTTTAATAGCTTCTCAAAATTTTGTAGTGAATCCGTAAATAGTTCTTGGTTAAAATTCAATGCCAAAGGGGAATTTTTCAAAAATTCATACAATTCGGTTCTAAATTCCAATGAATCTTTACTAAAATCTTCAAAAGTTTTTTCTAAAAAATCATCCTCGATTTTGGCATGATTAAAATATGAATAGGCCAACAATAAGCTTCTATTGAATGAAACTGGCTCATTTTCTCTTTTAATAATATTCCATTTTTGTTTCTCCAACTTCAAGGTTATTGGAAAAAACAATAATGGGCACCGCACCACAGTGTCATCCAAAAGTTTACCTTGCACAAATGGGTATCCCACGTAAAGATCTTCAGAACCCCGCTCTTGCTCAATAAATTTTTCGGTGCGTGCGATTCGCCTTAGTCGTTTGGATAGTTCATTTACTTTTTCAAAACGAGGGTCAATTTCATCACATAAATAAATTGACTTTTTTTCAGCAACTATCTGATTTACAATTTCATACGATTTTTTTCCATTTACAAAATCAAATTGATGAAGATCAATAAACTGCTCAAAAGAATCCTTTAAAAGTAAAAGTGACTTATTTCTTGAACTTAAATTAGTAAGTCGTTTCAAATAAGATTTTAGAATTGGAACCATCAAAAATTATTATTATCAAAATCAAAAATACATAAAAAGATGTGTAAGAACGAACCAACACTTTATTCTATTCGGATTTAATAGCGTATTTTTACAAAGAATTAGTTTTGGATTCAAAATCGATAAGAGCGCCATGGAAATTAACCTAAAATTGTTTGGAATTACTCGTGAAATCGTTGGGAAATCAGAGGAAAATATCACCCTGAACCAAAAGATTACTGTAAACACTTTTTTACAAGATTTGAAAAATCAGTACCCTGCATTGGGTGAGTTAAGCTCAATTTTGGTAGCGGTAAATAACGAATATGCCGAATCTGATATGATTTTGGCAGATAACGATGAAGTAGCATTAATCCCTCCGGTAAGTGGTGGGTAATCAAATATTTTATGTATAAAATTGAAGC
>JAZKGO010000114.1:0-2962 GCA_040385875.1 Bacteroidota bacterium | reverse complement strand
GGATATTTTGAAAATATAATGAGCCCAATCATGCCCTGATTGGCCATTGAGAGTTCGTGGGGTTTTGCCGCCACAAAATGCCGGGTTCCTTTTCTGGTAATCCGTTTGAGCGAGCCCGTAATGGGGGTTTCGTCCCAATTATAGAAATCCTGAAAGCATTTGATATCAGCATCAAAATCGGAGGCAAAATGAATGGCCTTAACGGTTTTTTCTTGGTCTTTATTCTTATAATAATCATTACTATAAAATCCTGATACATTGTAAGATAGCATGTTGAAATCATATTTTTCACCAATAGCCAAAGGCTTATGAAACTGTACTGTTCGTTTCAAAAACGGAAAGCCTAGCAACAGAACTGCCAGTGGATAAAAGGCCCTAAGTTTACTATTAAAAAGCCAGAGGATTGTCAAAAAAAAGCAAAGAAAAAGACAAATTTGAATTGACATTAAAATAAAACCCAACAGCCAATGTTGTGGTTTTAAAAAATAACCACAAGTAAAAGCCATTAAGGTAATAATGCAGACAAGCCGAGTAATATTCCAAAATAATTTGACAATCATTGTTTTTCGTGGTAGTTATTTATCAATATATAATTACGCCCAAATGAATTGAAGCGTTCTACTCTAATTGGCCGTATTTGTTTGTTCTATAGCGGGAAGTCAAAATTTCTCCAAAACTTAAATTAACAATTTCCGATCGAATATCTTTCAATTTCAAAGAAATTTATTAGATTTAAATTTTAAAGTTTTACCCAATTATCGACCTCAGTTCAATTTATTTTACTTTCTGAAAATTATCAACTCAACCTGATATTGTATATTTTAAGATAAAGAAAAAGCGATTAAATTATTAAACGATTTTAAAAGAATAAATGCAAGAAACCCTCTTTGCCACAGATAAAACAAATTCTTTACTCCCAAGGATAAAAGAATTTTTAGTAAAAGAAATATACCCCTTAGAAACTTCTGAAAACCTAACGGGATTGTTTTCAAAAGTAGCAAAAATATTAGATCAAAAACGAGAACTGGTAAAAAAAGCTGGCCTATGGGGGTTGCAGCACAGTGTTGAGGAAGGTGGGCACGGCCTCACCCTTTGTGAGTTTGGACAAGTGTCAGAGGTGCTCGCCTCCACCCCTTTTGGGCACTATACATTCAATTGCCAAGCACCTGATATTGGCAATATGGAGTTGATAGGTAAGTATGCCTCACAAACCATCAAAGACCAATACCTCCATCCTTTGATTGAAGGCAAAATCCGTTCATGTTTTTCGATGACCGAACCGGAATTTGCAGGCTCAAACCCTGTGAATTTAGGTACCACTGCCGAAAAAGACGGCAATGATTACGTCATTAATGGCCGAAAATGGTTTACTTCTTCTGCCGATGGATCTTCTTTTGCTGTGGTAATGGCGGTGACAGACCCTTACGCAAGCAAGCACAAGAGAGCCAGCCAAATAATAGTACCAACTGATACACCAGGCTTCCGATTAGTTCGAAATATTTCGATTATGGGTGAGCCTTCCGATTCATGGGCTAGCCATGCTGAGGTAGTTTATGAAAACTGTCGAGTACCCCAAACCAACCTAATTGGGCAGGAAGGTGCGGGCTTTCTTTTAGCTCAGGAAAGGCTTGGTCCTGGCCGTATTCATCACTGCATGAGATGGATAGGCATTTCAGAGCGATGTTTTGACATGATGTGCCGCCGTGCAGCCACTCGTGATATGGGCGATGGCGTGATGTTGGGCGAAAAGCAAGCCGTACAATTTTGGATAGCTGAAAGTCGTGCTGCAATTGATGCAGCCCGATTGATGGTATTAAGAACAGCTGACAATATTGATAAATTTGGAGCGGCTGCCGTGCGGAATCAAATCTCAGAAATCAAGTTTTTTGTGGCTGGTATTATGTTAAAAGTAATTGACCATGCCATCCAAATACATGGTGCTTATGGCATTACTGACGATCTTTTACTGAGCTTTTGGTACCGTCACGAGCGTGGTGCCCGTATATATGACGGGGCTGATGAAGTACATAAAAGTTCGTTGGCCAAATCAATCTTGAGCAGTTATGGTATGGAGAGGAAAAGGTGAGAATTTCGAACGGATGAATCGAATAATTTAGAATGTTGAATTTCAACCCAAAAATGGACGAGTTTATTGAAAATTCTTTTTTTTAAATATCTCTAAAACAAAAAATCAAAGTCAAATAAAATGTCAAAATTCAATCCAAAAGTCGATGAGTTTATTGCAAAATCAAGAGATTTTGCAAAACCAATTCTGGAACATTTGCGACAGCTAGTCCATGACAATTGCCCAGAAGTAGAAGAAAAAATGAAATGGAGTATGCCTTTTTTTGATTATAAAGGAGAGATGATGTGCCATATGGCATCATTTAAGCAACATTGTGCCTTTGGCTTTTGGAAGGCTTCATTGATGAAAGATGCTACACTTTTGGCGGTTGCCCAATCGGAGCAGGCGATGGGGCATTTAGGCAAAATTACCTCTCTAGCTGACTTGCCCCCTGACGCAAAGCTAGCTAGTTATATCAAAGAAGCCATGGCTTTAAACGAAAATGGAGTCAAAATCAAAAAGCCAAAAACAGAAACTAAAAAAGAAATTAGTGTGCCATCCGATTTTATGGATAAATTAGAAAACAATCCTTTGGCAATTGAGTATTTTGAGAAAAGTAGCTATTCATTCAAAAAAGAATATGTAGTGTGGATTGAAGAGGCTAAAACTGAAGCCACCCGACTGAAAAGAATGAGCCAAGCAATCGAATGGATTGCTGAAGGAAAAGGACGAAATTGGAAATATTAACTAAAACCAAAAAAAATTGAAGGTTAATTTGAACCCTTCTAAAATAATGACATTTCCTATAACATTTATTGCTGTTGATGATAATTTCTTGGATTTATTAGCTATTGATGAGTATTCAAAGCAATACCCCCATTTGGAAAAAATAGCTAG
>JAZKGO010000113.1:54935-58685 GCA_040385875.1 Bacteroidota bacterium | reverse complement strand
ATTTTAATCCCTATTTGTATAGCGACATTCGTACTATAGCTGACCACAGCCATCGATCTGCACATGGAGGCGCTAGAGTGTACCAATCGGATGCTTTCCCAACCGAACATCAAGGTAGAATATTCATGGCCAACATCCATGAACATGCAGTTTTGTCTGATCAATTAGAAAAATCTGGTTCTGGATTTATTGCTAAACATGGTGACGAATTGTTGATGGCCAATAATGCCCAATGGGTAGGTTTTAGCATGGAAGTAGGCCCAGACGGCGGACTTTATGTATTAGATTGGCATGATGCTGATATCTGTGGGAAAGAGGTTTTGAATGGGGAAACAGGTCGAATTTTCAGGATTATGCCTGATGAAAATTTAGCCAAAGATTGGAATGGCAGATTTGATGATATGAACAAATTTTCAGATTTTGAATTGGCTCAATTTCAGTTCAACACTAGTGATTGGCATTCAAGACGAGCAAGAATAATTTTGCAAAACAGAGCTTCAAAAGGCAAAATTGACCAAAATGCAGTATTAGAATTGCAAAATATTTTGAAAAATAATTCAAATAATGACTTTCGACTAAAAGCATTATGGGCATTGCATATTACCCATAATTTTGAAAATGGCCAATTATTCACCTTGCTTTCAGATAAAAATGAATACATCAGAGCTTGGGCGGTACAGTTACTTTGTGAAGATAAAAATCCTTCTGTGGAAGTATCGAATCAATTGGTAAAAATGGCTCAGAACGACCAATCTGCCGTGGTAAGATTGTATTTGGCCTCAGCCATGCAAAGGATTTCTCCAGAATATGCATTGAAAATAGCGGGAGAATTGACCAAACACAGCGAAGATATCAATGATCATAATCTTCCAAAAATGATATGGTTTGGTTTGGAGCCATTGGTTAAAAGTAACCAAAATACCGCTTTAGCCATCGCAAGCCAATCAAATATTCCATTGATTACCAACTATATAGCCCGCAGACTAATTGATGCCAATGACCACGAATTGCTGGTAGATTATCTCAATAAAAATGCAAAAAATACCAAAAATATATTAGAAGGAATGAGGGATGGGCTAGATGAGCGGTTTGATTTGAAGGCGCCTAAAAATTGGAATATTGTCTATCAAAAGCTGAAATTACAAAAAGGAAATATTGCACAATTGGCTACTCAAATTGCCCAACGATTTGGTGATACAGAAGCATCATTGAATTTCATCTCCATTTTAAAAGATAAAAATGCGCCTATTTCTCAAAGAAAACAAGCCTTAAATTCATTAGCGGCCCGAAAAAGAGTTGAGTTAAAAAATGAAATTCTAACCTTATTCGAAGATTCCAAAATAAGGCTAGAAGTAATTGCCGCAATGGCCAACTATGACGAAGAAAAATTTAGCAATTTGCTAATCTCTCGTTACAATGAATTCAACATTTTTGAAAAACAACAAGCGATTCAAACACTTTCTTCACGTCCAAAATACGGTTGGCAACTCACCCAAGCCCTAAAAAAACAGGCAATTCCAAAAACTGATATACCAGCTTATACTGCTCGCCAGTTGTTGAGAGTGGTAGGAAGCGGCTTTATTGAGGTTTGGGGACCAATCGAACAGGAGCAATCATTAGAAAAAGCTTACTCAAAATACCAGCGGATTATTACCCCAAAAGCTGTAGAAGAGGCCAGTATCTTAAAAGGCGAAGCGGTGTTCCAAAAAGCCTGTGGATCTTGCCATAAAATGTATGGAAAAGGCGGTAATATTGGCCCCGACTTAACAGGATCAAATCGTGCCAATTTGGACTATCTGTTATTTAACGTACTCAATCCCTCGGGCGAAATCCAAGAAGATTATAAATTAGTGGTAGTGACTACCCGTGATGGCCGAACCTATTCAGGCAACGTGATTTCGGAAAATGAACGTCAAATTGCCATGCGTGTAGTGGGGCAAGAATCCATCAAGATTAATAAGTCTGATATCCAATCTAGAGAAACAATGCCCAGCTCATTGATGCCTGTGGGCATTTTTGAAACGCTTCAGGAAACGGAAGTTTTGGATTTGGTAAAATTTATGAAAACAATGAAAAAGTAAAAGAGCATAGATGTATTTTTAAATAAATTATTGATTTACAGAGATATAACAAACTATTAATATTAATTTGAAACCGTAGAACCCTATTTTTCGTATAAAAACAAAGAATGTCCGCAACATACCAAGATACAAACCCTATTGAGCTGTTAAAAGCTAGCGTAAAGGGTGACCGCAAGAGCCAAGAAAAGCTCTATCGGTCGCACTATAGTTATGCTATGGCTATATGTATGCGTTACACTAAAAATAAGGATGAGGCAATGGAAATTTGCAACGACGGTTTTTTAAAAGTATTTCTAAAAGGCGAACAATTTGATAATAAATATCCCTTTAAAGCTTGGTTAAAAAGAATAATGATCAATACTGCTATTGATTTTAATCGTAAAAATCAAAAGCATAGGCATCATGAGGATATTGAGAATGCTTACAACGTCTCTTCTTCTTATGAAAATGCTATTGATCAATTAGGCTACAATCAATTGCTTTTATTGATCCAAAAGTTAAATCCAGCTTATCGTGATGTTTTTAACTTATTTGTGATAGATGGCTATACCCATGAAGAAATTTCGGTAATGTTAGATATCCCAGTTGGGACCTCAAAATCAAAACTTTCGAGAGCAAGAGAAGGGTTGCGGCAAATGATAAATGAATTAAATAATGTATTTGAGAACCGTGAAAAATAAGCTCTCTGAATTAAATAATTAATGAATGAAAAATTGGAATAACCTTTCTGACGACGAGCTCGATAAGCTTTTTAAGCAATCGGCTGATGAGGGTAATATCGACTTTGAGGAGAGTGCTTGGCAGAAAATGGAGCAGGTTTTGGATGAAAAATTACCCCAATCAAGCTCTAAATTGTGGACTAAAAGAATATTGATTTTTCTCACACTGCTCTTTGTTGGAAGCGTTGGACTTTACCTTGGGATTCAGGAAGATGGAAGTTTGGGGAAAACCGAAACAAGCCTTAATTCAACGAGGGATGTATCCGTATTGGATAAAACTAAAACCAATCCATCAAATGGAAATGAATTTAAAACAAGCTTAGATGAAAGCGCTGTTTTAAAACAAAAAAAATCTTCAACTGATTCAAAAGAGTCTGAAAAACAAAGTGTAATCAAAAATAAAATTATTGATAATCAATTAGTTACAGAGAAAAAGAATACCACACTCCACTCTGAAGACATCGACCGGGAAAATCAAAATATTGTTACAAACATTCCAAAAAATACATTTACAAGAAAGTCGAGACCTCAAAATTCTGAGAAAGAATCTAATTTTGTATCCGAAACTTCTGCTTTTGCAAAAGAATTAAAAGTAAATAATACAATTGAAGCAAATAATAAAAAAGAAGAGTTTTCTGAGAACAAATATCTTAAAAATATCGGCCCAAAAAACTATCAACCAAATGAGAATAATGTCCCGAATGAAAATCTAACAAAACTAGAGCCTTCAGACAAAAGCATACCTGCCGACGACCAACTTGAGTTGAATTTGGAAAAATCCTTTTTGCAAAAAATAGTTGTACAAACCATTGCCTTCAAACCCACCACAAAATACATGAAACCAAATTTTCATTCGAAAATTGAGCCTCTAAAACTTCCTTATCCTGAGCTTCCCAATGAAGAATTTTTCAAAAAAGGTTGGGCCGTTCGATTAGCTATTTCGCCTGACA
>JAZKGO010000113.1:52833-54835 GCA_040385875.1 Bacteroidota bacterium | reverse complement strand
AATGAAGAATTTTTCAAAAAAGGTTGGGCCGTTCGATTAGCTATTTCGCCTGACATAAGCAAAGTTGGCTCCAACAAAGTTGAAAAAATGGGCAGTAATTTAGGAGCTTATGTAGAATACCGTTTCAGCAAAAGGCTCAGCTTTCAGGCTGGGATAGTAAGATCCATTAAATATTATAGCGCCTACCCTGAGCAATATGATTGGATTTGGGGCTATCCACCTGTGAAACTTCTGGAGATATCGGCCAAGTGTAAAATGATTGACTTCCCGATTAATCTCAGATATGATTTTGTTACAAATACTAAGTCTAGGATTTTTGGAGGCATAGGACTTACCACTTATAAGATGATGAAAGAAACCTACGATTATAATTATGAGGACAATTCCAATCCTAATATAAAATGGCACCAATGGAATGGCAAAACAGGTACTTATTATTCCAGTAATTTGAATTTATCTATTGGTTTTGAAAAACAGATTTCGAGAGATTTAACCTTGCAAGTCGAGCCCTTCGCCAAAAGCCCACTTAAGAGTATTGGATTTGGGAAAGTACCTTTAATTACCTACGGGATGCTAATTTCGACTAAATACCCACTGAGAAATTTGATCAAGAAACCATAATTTACCTTAAAAGAACTATTTTAGGCGGTTGTAATTTTTTTTATAAAAATTTGCAACCGTTTTTTTATTTCCTCCGTATTCTCTAAAAGTTTAAACTATTTTATGGAAAAAGAAATAATAAACCAAACAATCGCCAATAATCAAAATTCCGACAATTCCAGTGAATTATCGAGAGGGCAATTCTTAAAACAATTAGGGCTAAGTAGTGCTACTTTAATGGCTTTTTATTGCATGGGCACGGGCTTAACTGCCTGCTCTTCAAGCAAAGAAGCTGACCCAACTCCTTCAAATCCTGGAGGAGGAGGTGGTTCCAATAAATTAGACTTTACACTTGACCTTACCACAAACGATTTTAAATCACTAAAAACCGACGGTGAGTTTTTGATAAAAGATAGTTTAATTATTGCCAATGCTGGCGGTAAATATGTGGCTCTTTCCAAGGCTTGTTCCCATGAAGGCACCACTATTGGTTATCGCAAATCAGAAAATGATTTCAGATGCCCCAATCATTTCTCTGTGTTTAATGTGGATGGCACGGTAAAAACCGGACCAGCTACTTCGTCTTTGAAAGCTTATAACACAGAAATTTTAGAAAACGGAAATAAATTAAGAGTGTTCGAATAGAGTAATCTTTAACCAAAAAATTAGGGATAAAAATCAAAAGAAAATTGGGGTTAGGATGCGGGTGATGTTCAAAAATAGGCCTTTTTTAAGGTCTATTTTTGTTTAATTTCAATCAAAACTACATACCCTTGTTAAAGTTATTTTTGTTTATTTCAAACTAAATTACATACCCTTTTCAAAAATCTGAAAGATATAAGGTTTAACCCCAACCGGTGGAACGGAGGCCTTAGAGGCCGATTCCCACTTTATTCAAAAATTTAGACGAGAATTTAGATTTACTCGTGATATATCTCACCGAAGCGCCCACATAGGGTCCGATTGAAGGATTGTAACTTGAAATCCTTTCACCTGTAGCATTGAAAGTTCTTAATTGCCTAAAAGTAGCAAAACCGCCCTCCACTGATAGATTAAATGCTTTGAGTACATGAGCATTGGCCGAAAGCGAAAGATTTAAATGTTGGTAGTTTTCCTTCCTAGGCACTTTCTCATAGCCATTATCTTGTTGATAACCAGCACTATAGCCCTTCATCGAAGCCGAAGCTTCTAGATTGAACCATTCCGAAAATTTTCTATTCACAGAGGTTTGAAAAGGAAGAATTCCTGAAACTCGCCAGTCTTTTCCCAATTTTTTATTAAAACCAAAAACAGGTATAAGTCTAAATTTTTGATTGAAAACTACTGCTGAACCATATAAAATTTGGGTATGCAATCCCAAAACTCTCATACGTGCTGCCCCACCCCAAAAAAATGGTTGAGG
>JAZKGO010000113.1:36152-52733 GCA_040385875.1 Bacteroidota bacterium | reverse complement strand
TGGAAAGGCAGACTAGTAAAGCAATTTTTTTTAGCAGATTCATTCGTTTTTTAATTACTAACGCCAAATTTAAATCCGAAATTTCATTTGAAAATTAAGATTAAATTAATTTTCGGTTTTCCCTACATAATTAAAAGGCGAAATTTGTTTTAATTCAAACTTGATTTTTGCGCCAATGGAAAGATTATCAATAAATTCAACAATTGCTTTTTGGGTAATTTTTTCGTTTTTGCGAGTCAAATCAAGCAAGGCTTCATAAGGTTTTGGATAACCTTCCCGTCGCAAAATAGTCTGAATGGCCTCAGCCACCACTGCCCAGTTATTTTCAAGATCCTCATTGATAGCGGCTTGGTTCAATTCCAGCTTTTCAAATCCCCTAATCATCGACTTCAAAGCGATTAATTGATGAGCCAAAGGAACTCCAATGTTTCGCAAAACGGTTGAATCAGTCAAATCTCTTTGCAATCTTGAAATAGGTAATTTGGCCGCAAGGTGCTCAAATAGGGCGTTTGCAATTCCCAAATTTCCTTCTGCATTTTCAAAATCTATCGGGTTTACTTTATGTGGCATTGCTGAGGAGCCAATCTCTCCTTTCTTAATTTTTTGTTTGAAATAACCCAATGAAATATATTGCCAAATATCTCTGTTTAAGTCGATTAGAATAGTATTGATTCGTTTTAATGCATCAAATTGAGCAGCTAGATTGTCATAATGCTCAATTTGTGTGGTGTGTTTACTACGAGATAATCCTAATTTATCCACAAAATTATTGGCGAAATCAAACCATTTTATGGCAGGGAAAGCGATAAAATGGGCATTGAAATTACCTGTGGCTCCCCCAAATTTGGCCGAATGTGGTAAAGACATTAATCCTTGAATCTGTACTTTTAATCGTTCGATAAATACCAGAAATTCTTTTCCTAGGCTGGTAGGGCTGGCAGGCTGGCCATGCGTGCGAGCCAATAAGCTTACTGTTTTCCATTGATTGGGATATTCTTCAAGCTTTTGTAAAAGTTCTGAAAATTTAGGATACATTACATTACTTAGGCCTTCCTTAAAACTCAACGGAATAGAAGTGTTGTTGATATCCTGTGAAGTAAGTCCAAAATGAATAAATTCTGCAAATTCAGACAGTCCCAAGGCTTCAAATTTTTCCTTGATAAAATACTCAACCGCTTTCACATCATGATTGGTGGTCTTCTCAATCTCTTTAATTTTTAATGCATCAGCCTCGGTAAAGTTTTCATAAATATATCTTAAACTAACAAAAATTGAATGATTGATAGTGGAAAGCTGTGGAAGAGGAAGCTCACACAAAGCAATAAAATACTCGATTTCTACCCTTACTCGATAATGAATAAGTCCAAATTCAGAAAAATAGGGGGATAAATCCTTTGAAGCCGATTGATAGCGACCATCAATAGGAGAAATTGCATGAAGAGTACTCATCAAATTGATTGTATTTTAAGCTTTTGAATTGTAAAACTATTGAACTCCTAAAAATTTGGGCTAAATCAAAAAAAGGAATACAAATTTACATTTTTCCATTCTAGATTCCGAAGATTTTGACCCCTAATAAATAAAAAGATTAATTATCCTCTTCCTATTTCCATAAATTGATTTGAAAATAATTTTTACAAATTTTTATTGATTTCAAAATTGGTAGTTTGACAACCAAAACCTAAATTGCATCAATTCTTGGAAATAGTATATTTTTTCCAAACAAATAACAAAATTTAAAATGCGTTTGAGTTTATAGAACTGAAAAAAGGACTTTTCACAATGTGAATTATCTAATTTCTAATTTTCAAACCTAACTTCTAATTTCTAAAATCTAACATCTAAACAAAATGAATTCAATTTTTTGGGGGGAATTTTTGGGCACAATGGTGCTAATATATTTAGGTAATGGTGTGGTAGCCAATGCTTTACTTTCCAAAACAAAAGGAAACGGAACGGGCCTTTTAGCAATTGCCCCAGCTTGGGCTTTTGCAGTAACTATGGGTATATTTACGGCCACACATTTTGGAAGTGCAGGTGCAAATTTAAATCCTGCAGTTACCATCGCAAATGCCACTATGTCAGGCGATTACACAAACGTTTTACCAATGATAACGGCTCAACTTTTAGGTGCAATTGCAGGTGCCACTTTGGTTTGGCTTCAATATAAAGATCACTATGCAGCTACTGAAGATAAGGGTTTAAAGTTAGCCACATTTTCTACTGGTCCCGCTATTAAAAATAAAAGTCAGAATTTTTTGAGTGAATTTTTGGCAAGTTTCATTATGGGATTAGTGGGTGGCACGTTGGGGTCAATCCAAAATGGTTTAGGCCCATTTGCAGTCGGCTTAATGATATGGGCAATTGGCCTAAGCTTAGGCGGCACCACTGGCTACGCCATTAACCCAGCCCGTGATTTAGGGCCAAGAATTGCCCATGCTATTTTACCTATTTCAGGCAAAGGCGACAGCGATTGGGGCTATGCATGGATACCTGTGGTAGGCCCTATTTGCGGGGCAATTGTTGGAGGATTAATTGCTGGACTAAGTCAGTGATGAGTTATTAGAGATGAGTTGTGAGTTTTGTTTTAAATCAAGCATTTGACTCTTTAAAATCTGCTTATAGTATTTTAAAAAAATCATTTTTAGAAATGCACAAATTATTCTCATTTTCTTACCTAAAAACCATCCCCCTAATTCGTTAAAAATATAAAATTCGACAGAAAAACTCATAACTCACATCTCATAACTCATCACTAGAAATGTACATAGGCTCAATCGACCAAGGAACAACCTCCACTCGTTTCATTATTTTTGATAAAAAAGGCAATCAAATTTCAGTTGGTCAAAAAGAACATACACAGATATACCCCCAAGCGGGTTGGGTGGAACATGACCCTGCCGAAATATGGACTAATACACAGGAAGTAATCGGACTGGCATTGGGCAAAGCCAATTTAAATCCCTCAGATATTGTGGCTGTTGGCATTACCAACCAAAGAGAAACAACCGTAGTTTGGAATAAAAATACAGGTAAAGCTTATTATAATGCATTGGTATGGCAAGACACCCGTGTGGGGAATATGGTCGCAGAACTGGCCAAAGAGGGAGGGGCGGATAGATTTAGGGCGTCAACTGGTTTACCATTAGCCACTTATTTTAGTGGACTCAAAATCAAGTGGTTGCTTGAAAATGTGGATGGATTAAGAGAAGATGCCGAAGCGGGTGCGGCCATTTTTGGTAATATGGATACTTATATCTTATGGCAACTAACAGGAGGTACGGATGGAGGAATTCATGTGACTGATGTGACCAATGCCTCTCGCACTCAATTGATGGACCTGAAAACATTGGCTTGGAATGAAGCTATTTTGAGTACATTAAATATTCCGAAAATAATGCTGCCAACTATTCGGTCGAGCAGTGAAATCTATGGGGTGGCTTTGGGTGTGCTTTCTGGTGTGCCTATTTCTGGTATTCTGGGCGATCAACAGGCTGCTTTGGTTGGGCAAACTTGTTTTGCAGAAGGAGAAGCCAAAAACACTTATGGAACTGGCTGCTTTATGTTGATGAATACAGGCAAAGTCCCTTTTCCTTCCACATTTGGTTTGCTCACTACGGTAGCTTACCAATTTGGCAATGAGCCAGTTACCTATGCATTAGAAGGTTCTGTAGCCATCACTGGTGCGTTGGTACAATGGCTTCGTGATAATTTAGAATTAATCAAAACCAGTCCAGAAATTGAAACTTTGGCCGCCACGGTTGAAGACAATGGAGGCTGCTATTTTGTTCCTGCTTTTTCTGGCCTTTATGCTCCCTATTGGAAAGCCGATGCCCGAGGGGTAATTGCTGGCCTCACTCGATATGTAAACAAAGGTCATATTGCAAGAGCTGCTTTGGAGGCTTCGGCTTTCCAAAGTTTGGAGGTATTGGAGGCGATGGAAAAAGATTCGAAAATCGAAATAAAAGCGCTGAAAGTGGATGGAGGGATGGTAGTAAATGAGCTCCTTATGCAATTCCAAGCCGATTTGGTAAAAGTGCCAGTCGTGCGACCTTCCATGATTGAAACCACCGCATTAGGTGCGGCCTATGCGGCTGGTTTGGCGGTAGGTTATTGGAAAGACCTCGACGATTTGAAACAAAACTGGGGCATTGACAAAACTTTCCAACCAGATATGGCGAATGAAAAGCGTGAGAAATTAATCAAATATTGGAAAAAAGCCGTAGAAAGAAGCTTTGATTGGGAGGAGGAATGAGTATATTGATTAATACGCTTCAAATAAAAGTCTCCAATTCAAAAAAATGAACTGGAGACTTTTTTAATATTTTTCGACCCTGTTTACCCCACCAAAAGTGGCTTCACCAAGCCTGTTTGGCTATAAGCTGGACAGGCATTTTTCTTTGAGCCCGCACATGAAGCACAAATTATTGAGATAATTACCGCTAAAAAGAGAACTGATTTCTTCATTATTTTATGCTTTTTTGAATATAAGACTGACAAAATTACGAAAAACTACGAAATTTATTGCTTCGTAACTTACTTTTCTGCAACTTCTAATTCTTTTTTGGCTTTTAATACCTTTACTTTCTTATCTTTTTGCTCTGTATAGCCCAAAATTTCTAACATAATATCAGACTTTTGCTCTTCTGCAAAAAGTCTAGTGGTGATATTACCTTCCTCGTCCAAATCAATAATCACATGCTTGGGGGCTGGGATCAAACAATGTTGAATTCCGCCATAGCCCCCTAAACTTTCTTGATAGGCACCCGTATGGAAAAAGCCCACATATTGGGTATCATTTTCATCAATAATGGGCAGGTACAAGTCGGCACTATGGGCTTCCGTGTTGTAGTAATCCATTGAATCACAGGTCAATCCACCCAAATTTACTTTTTGATAAGGATTTTCCCAATTGTTAATGGGCAGCATAATATACCTTTGATTCATGCCCCAACTGTCGGGTAATTGAGTAATAAAAGAGCCGTCGATCATGTACCAAAGCTCTTTGTCATTTTGCAATTTTTGGTCAATAATGGAGTATAAAACGGCACCAGATTCACCCACAGTATAACTACCAAATTCTGTATAAATATGTGGAACAGGCACACCACTCTTATTGCAAATCCATAAAATCGACTCCACAATTTCATCAATCATCGACTGGTAATCATAATTAAATTGCAGGGACGTTTGTATAGGTAAGCCTCCTCCAATATCGATAGAATCCAATTCAGGACAAACCTTTTTTAATTCACAATATTTGTAAATAAAACGACTCAGCTCAGACCAATAGTAGGCAGAATCTTTGATGCCTGTATTGATGAAAAAATGAAGCATTTTCAATTTGAATTTGCTGCTTTTGGCTATTTTTTCTTGGTAAAGCGGGATAATATCATTGTATCGGATACCTAACCTTGAAGTATAAAATGCAAAATCTGGTTCTTCGTCTGTGGCAATTCTAATGCCTAAATTAATTGGGTGTTCATCAGAGGTATTGGTCTCGTAATAATCGATTTCTTGCAAATTATCCAAAATCGGAATGCAATTAAAACCGTCGTTGATCAAGTCAGAGATGTTTTGCTTATAGGCGGGCTGTTTGTATCCATTGCATAAAATAGCAGTTGTTTTGGAGATTTTACCCTCCTCGTGTAGCTGTCTCAAAATAGGAATATCAAACGCCGAAGAGGTTTCAATGTGCACATTGTGTTTGAGTGCCTCCTCTAAAACAAATCTGAAATGCGACGATTTTGTGCAATAGCAATAGGTGTAATTCCCTTTATAATTAAATTTTTTGATGGCGTTTCTAAACAGCACCTTTGCGTTTTCAACATGTTCCCCAATCTTAGGTAAATAACTGATTTTCAATGGAGTACCATATTGATTGATGATTTCCATCAAGGGTACATTATTGAAAAGTAACTCATTATTTTCATTGATATTGAACTCTCTGGTGGGAAATTCAATCGTCTGATCAATCAGGTCAATATAGTTTTTCATTGATTCCTAGAACGTGAAAAAGTAATTAAAAATTATTTGTTTTACACATTGGCTCTAAATAG
This sequence comes from Bacteroidota bacterium, assembly GCA_040385875.1. Lineage (GTDB taxonomy): Bacteria > Bacteroidota > Bacteroidia > Cytophagales > Spirosomataceae > JANMZR01. The sequence goes on along the minus strand of JAZKGO010000113.1, from coordinate 46,674 downwards.
AAAGCTTAATATAAAAGCCTGCAAAGTTGATGGAAAATAATGATTTTTGCAATACTAGAATTTATAAATCTTATCAAATAAGAAAGAATTTAATAATTCTTGAATTGATTACCGTTATTAACCTGAATTGTCGTCAAATATTATAATCAAGACAAAGCATACAATTAATTATAAAATTTATTTTTTACTTTACAAGTAAATTCAATTTTTGAATCAATAGATTCCTAATTCGAAACATTGAACTCATTATTGAATCAAAAGTTTAATTAAGAAATAAAAATCTCAACCAGTGCAATTCTAAATATCAAAATTCAAATGAAAAATTTAAAATTATTTTTACTTCTTTTTCTCTCATTCAATCTTGCCGCACAAAAGAAAACTTCCATTTTCAATGGCAAAGATTTATCTGGATGGACCATCTATGGTACCGAAAAATGGTATGTGAGTAATGGAGAGCTGATTTGTGAGTCTGGGCCTGACAAAGGTTATGGCTATTTAGGTACTGAAAAATCATATAAAGATTTTGAATTGACACTTCAATTCAAGCAAGAAGCCAATGGTAACTCGGGTGTATTTTTTCATAGCTCAATTACTGGCACAAGAGTAGCTGGCTGGCAAGTAGAAGTAGCTCCAAAAGGGCATGACACAGGAGGGATTTACGAAAGTTATAAAAGGGGCTGGATCGTTAAGCCTGATAAAGCCAAAGATGAAGCTTTGAAAGTAGGCAAATGGAATAAAATGAAAATCAGAGTAAAAGGCAATAATGTAACCACTTGGCTTAATGGTACCGAAATGGTCAACCATACTGACGATGCCTATGGCTCAATTGCTGGCTCCATTGCACTCCAAATCCATGATGGTGGTGGCATAAAAGTAAGATGGAAGAAGCTAAAAATCAAAGAGTTGTAGAAAATAGTTTGATATATTGATGTTTAGAAACCTATTCATTATTCTTTTAATTTCATTGCTTTCCAAACCAATTTTGAGTCAACAAACTCATTTTAATTGGCCAAAAGGTAAAACAATGGGCCTAAGCTTTACTTGGGACGATGGGCGTGATAGTCAGGTACTTATTGGCACCCCACTATTAGATAAATATGGAATAAAAGCCACATTTTACGTAATACCCTCAGGTGTAGAAAGACAGTTATCCAATTGGAAAAAGGCAGTAGCTTCAGGTCATGAAATAGCTAATCATTCACTCAATCATCCTTGCTCTGGCAATTTTCTTTGGGCCAGAAAAAATGCTTTGGAAGAGTACAGTTTGGCTAAAATGGAAAATGAACTCCAAGCTGCAAACACCAAAATCAAAGAACTTCTGGGGGTAGAAATGACAGAATTTGCCTATCCTTGCGGACAAACATTCATTGGTAGAGGTGAAAAAACGCAAAGCTATGTGCCAATCATTGCTAAAAACTTCAATTCAGGTCGTACTTGGATGGATGAAGCCCCGAATGATCCAGCCTATTGTGACCTCTCACAAATCACAGGAATGGAAATGGATGGTAAGGATTTTGAGGAGATCCTGAAATTAATTGAATCGGCCAAAAAAGGTAATTTATGGCTGGTGTTGGCTGGTCATGATATTGGTCAAACAGCTCCACAAACAACCAAGACAGAGATGCTCGAAAAACTTTTGCAATTCCTCAATACCCAATCAAAAGAGATTTGGGTGGCTCCAGTTGTTGAAATTTCAAAATATATCAAAAGCCAAAGAAAAATCTGAGATCGGAGAGTGAATAATAGGAGCTATTTCATAGCCGCTTCAGCAGCATTTTTTACAATTGCCAAATCATTCACGCCTTTAAAGCCGCTAAAGCCGCAGGCTATTTTTGTTGCTGAATCCAATTGAATAGGTTGGCCTCCCTCCCAACCCATCAAGTCAGGAAGTTCTATCCCAAAATCTTTAGGATTTAGTTTATCAGCAAATACCAATCGCTCGTATTCGCCTGTTTTATAGCCAGTTATCCATACTTGTGACGCTTTTCTATAGGCAATATCAAAATATTTTCGACCCCTCACTTTGTCATTACCCCATATTTTTCCATAAATATTCCCAGCTCCATCAATAATACAAACTGCCACATTGCCTTGCGATATACTCCAATCAGGAGGGCTTGATTGATAATTGGGAATTTGCAGGCTAATAGAATCAAACATTTTATTGATTGTACTTTGAAGGCTTAGAGTATCCATTTTATAATTAAATTGTCTTATTAAATTTAAATCTTTTTTATTAGTATTGTACCGCTTTTTATGAGAAAATAAATTAAAACCCCAAAATGGTAAATTCCCTAAAAACACTCAGGACTTGTAAAAAGGGGCACCAATATTACAAAAGCAGCGACTGCCCAGTATGCCCTATTTGTGAAAATGAAAAAATAGTTGAAGCTGATTTCTTACAATCATTGGCTGCACCTGCAAGACGAGCGCTTGAATCAGTGGGAATTAATTCACTAGAATTATTGGCTCAAAAATCAGAGTCAGAGATTTTGGCTTTGCATGGAATGGGAAAAAATTCAATTGAAACACTCAAAGCTTCTTTGAATAAAAGCGGACTAAGCTTTAAGGATTCCTAATCAAATCAATGGCTCCATTCAGCCAATTCTCCTGCTTTTTGGCCTTGGTTCACTACCTCCACTAATTTTGAAATTGAATTAATCGTTTCGAAACATTGCTGTAATTGTTCGGTAGGAATTGCTTCTTGGATCATCGTATTAAACTCAATCACACCTCGGCGAGCCAAATCTCGCTTTTTTTTGCCGTCCTCTGTCAAAAATACTTTTACAATCCTTTTATCCTCTAAGTCGATTTCTCTGCGAATCCAGTTTTTTTCTTCCAAACTTTTAAGCATTCGGGTAAGGCTGCGGGGTTCTAAGCCCAAAGCAGGAGCAATTTTAGTGGCGGGAGTACCCTTCCTATCAATATTTAAAAGTACATAACCAATAGCCATGGTCATATCGTATTGCGCTGCATAAACATTATACATGCGTGAAATGGCATGCCAAGCCGACTTGATATGGTAATCCGCAGTTTCCTCTGCTTTCATTTTGCTGATGGATGAATTATTTTTCATTTAGTATGCTTGGCATACCTTCTACAAATTTGGCATAAAAAAAAACAGTATGCAAGCATACTGTTTAGTAAAATTGTATTTATTTTAATTTTGTAATTTCAATTGCCGCAATTAATCATAATATCTGCCAATATGCTCAATAGTAGCTTTTCTGAGCTTTAAAATATCAATCATACCCATCTGCTTATAAACAATTTTGCCTTCAGGTGCTATTAATACCGTATAGGGCAAAGCCCCTTGCCAAGCAGGGTCCACCGCCTCAATCATTTGGTATTTTGTCCCCCCATCAAATATATAATTGGGGCTTGACGACATTTTTTCTTTCAGAAACTTCAATGTTTTGTCATAATTTTTCGGGTCATCCGCTGAAAGCGTTACAAACTCAAAATCACGACGGCGATACATATGATTGGTCTCCACCAAGCTAGAAAATTCCGCCACACAAGGCCCACACCAAGTTGCCCAGACATTCAGCAAACGGTATTTTCCCGTTCCTTTGTTTTCCATTAACTCTTTCAATTTATCCATACTGGCTCTTTCTAAGCTCACAGGTTCTTTTGCCCATTTTTCGGCTTCGGTAATCAAAGTAGCTGATTTACTAGCCCATTTTACTGAGCATCCAAAGGTTTTGGTTACTGGCTTAGCCACTGGTTCACCTTTCAAAACTGACTCAATTGCATCCACCAATTCATGGGTAGTCTCTTTACCAATATGCTCATTGTCGTCGATGCGGCCCACATATTGCAATTTGCGAGCTTTATCAAATACATAAGCATGAGGGGTGGCTACAGCTCCATATTTTTGAGCAGTTGTTTGTGTGGCACCATCATAAAGGTACGGATAGGTATATTTTTTGTCCTTCACTCTCATTTTCATTTCAGCAAAACTATCACTGATATCTGTGTAACCGAGCTCATCAAATCTAACAGCTTTATCATCATTTGGCATAATGGCTACTAGTTGTACTCCTTTTGCCTTATAGGTATTTACAATTTTTTGAATGCGGTCTTCATAGGCTTGGGCTGTTGGGCAATGGTTGCAGGTAAAATAGACAATTAAAACTTTGGCGGTCGCAAAACTATTTAGATTATATATCTTATTATCAGTGCCCTTTAAGGAAAAATCTGGGGCTTTTGTCCCAATTGCCAATGTTGGATAATCGTCAGCTTTGGCAAAATGAGTAAGAAATAACAGTAAGAATAAATATTTTAATAAATTTTTCATAGATTTTAGATTTAAATAATAACGTATTTATAGTAAAAGTATGAAAAAAAATAAATATTGGTAATAGGTTTTGCAGGGTTTAGCTTTTAAGCCAATTAATTACATTTACCTAATAAAAAACAGCCTCAAATTTTGAGTTTATTTATTTGAATTTAAAAGAAATTTCTGTTTTATTACTATTCGGAAATACCAAATCAGACAGAACGGCTTTTCCATCATTTGCAAATATTTCCACGATAGAATTGTCCACAAAAATATCGAGCTTGATAATACCGTTTTCAAGCTCAACTTTCATTGATTCAATGCTTGGGAATTTTTTATTAAAATCCACAATTCCTGATTTTGTGCGATCAAAACTTAGTTTTTGGGTTGAAATATCATAATTAACTACCGTTTTTTCTTCTCCATTTTTTAGCAAATCAATTGAAAAACCTTTAGAATTTTTTGTGTCAATTGTTAGGTTCAATCTATAAGAATTGCTTTTCATTTCAATCGTTTTTCCAGATTCATTTTTAGATAATTTCAAGGTTTGTGTATCAATATCATCTGCAAAAATAGGCTTTTGAATCATTTCATATTTACCATTTTTCTCTATTAATGAAACCATTCTTGGCATCGAAAACATGCCTCTTCTGGTTTCTGTGGCAAGGTCTGCAGAATAAGTCCAGTTATTTTGCCATGCCATTATAATCGGATATTTTTGGCTGGAAGGCCTACTATTGAAAGGTACGGCGGCGTAAAAATCTTTCCCGTGATCGATTCTTAACACGCCAGTTTGGGCATCTGGAGTAAATATTTTACCATCAAAATCCCCCACAAAATACTGCATGCCTACATAATCAACGTCTTCATGGGCACTTGAAACCATTGAAACCCATTTGAATTTATCAGAATTTTCAACAGGCACTCTGAAAAGAGATGGGCATTCCCAAATTTTAGCATAATCGCCAATTTTTCCAAATTCACTCAATAATTTCCAATTTTTCAGGTCAGGAGATTCATAAATTTGAGCTATGAATTCCAACGGTTTTGCCACAATCATTTTCCATTTTCCTTCATGCCAAAACACAGAAGGGTCTCTGAAATCGGGCAATTTGATATCTAAAACAGGGTTTTTATCATAAAATTTCCAGGTTCTGCCTTTGTCGCTGCTATAGGCTAAGCTTTGAGATTGACCCATTCCTTTGCCCTTTTTATCAATATGCGAGGTGTAAATGGCCACCATTCCTGATTTGAAACCTTTTTCAAAAAAACCAGTCGTATTCATGCTGTCAACCACTGCACTCCCTGAAAAAACCATAGTCACTGAGCTATCTGCATTGATAATTTCTGGAATGGCTACGGGTAACTCCTCCCAGGTTTTCAAATCTTTACTAACGGCATGGCCCCAGCTCATATGGCCCCACTTCTCTCCAAACGGATTGTATTGGTAAAAAAGATGATATTCGCCATCCAAATACACCATTCCGTTGGGGTCGTTCACCCAGTTTTTTGCTGATGTATAATGGTATTCAGGATGGTAAGTTAAAACCTTTTCTATTTCTGCTTCCTTTTTAGTTTTGCAAGCAATGAAATTAAAAAGGGTGAACGCTAATATTATAAGAGAGTATTTTGACATGTTAGTTTTTGTTTGCAATAAAGTTTTAAAAATAAATTTAATTCTAATTTTTGATAAATTAATTTCTTTATAAAAAATAGGATAGCAGCATTACCACTACCCTATTTTTACCTTCTTTAAACTATGATTTAATTTTAAAATTTAGTCCTTCTTTATTCACTGTTATTTAATACTTGGACTGATTTTCAAGATTTAAAATCCTGGATTTTGCTTATACAATCCATTTGTAAAAGTGATTTCAGCTTGCGGAATGGGCAAATATTCATCTCTTCCGGCAGTAAATTTGGCCGTTGAAAGGAATGTTCTCCTTACTTTTTCTTTGGCAATATAACCGTTTAAAGTTGGCTCTGCTATTCCCCAGCGCACCAAATCAAAGAATCTTGAGCCTTCGGTAGCAAACTCCAAACGACGCTCCCAAATCAAAGCTTTTAAAGCAAAATCTTGCGTCCAACCTACTGAACTATAAGGCTTTACATTGTATTTTGAGGCAAAAGTTCCATCCAATTTTTTCAATCGACCTGTACTTGCTGCTGCTCTTTCTCTTATTTGATTGATTAGCGGAAGTGCCTTGTCTTGTTGGCCTAACTGAATATAAGCTTCGGCTTGCATCAACAGTACATCATCGTATCTAATAATATCATAATTTTTGGCAGTACCCATAAACGGACCCAATTTAAAATACGAGCCGCTTGAAGCCAACTGCTGAAAGCGCATGGTATGAAAGTTACCATATACACCAGCATCACGAACCCAACTATTGCTGAACAACTTGGTATTGTCATATTTGTACACATGGCCATCAATGCCTACGGTATGGTCTAACCGAGGATCAACAGTTTCTGAGGAAAGATCAGCTATTTTATCATTGAAAGTTTCAAATTTAGGCAAGCCGTTTTCATCCGTAGTGTAGGCATTTACCAAGTTTTGACTGCTTGCATGAAAGCCACAACAACCATATTGGGGTGCTCCATGGGGGTAATTTAGTCCGTCTTCATAGCTCATGCGACCAGCGGTAGTGCCATCATTTATGGTAAATTGGATGGCAAAAACCGACTCAGAACCGTTTTCAGTTTCTGGCACAAAGTTATCGGCGATGTCTTTTGCCAAACTGTATTTACCTGATGAAATAACGGCTTGGGTAAGGGTAACCACTTCCTGCAATCTTGTTTTATTTATATTGATAACTTTATGATTATCGTCTTGTTCATACGCCTGATACAATCTCAATTTCGCCAAATAAGCTTGTGCTGAAAGTTTATTTGCCCTTGCCAATTCAGGCTGAGTTACTGGCAAATTTTCTACTGCGTATTGAAAATCAGCGGCAATTTTATTCCAAGAATCATCATTTTTTAAAACATTCGATACTTTCAAAATTTCTTCCTCTGAAGCTGTTTCGTCAAAAATTGGTATATTCTTATACAATTTCTTCATTGTAAAATAGCTATGTGCTCTTAAAAAACGCAACTCCGCTAACCTCACTTTTTTGGCTGGGTAATTGGCTTCCGTAAGTGTATTTACAGCACGAATTGCCACGTTTGTTCTTGAAATTGATTTAAAAAGATTTTGCCAAGAACGAGTTACAAATGCCCCGATAGTTGGTGTGGTGAGGTTATAATGCTCTAGTGCATCGATTTCGCCTACATCACCAGTACCGCCACCACCTTTGTAGGCGTCGTCAGAGCGAACACTTCCGTAAACCCAATCACTATAAATTGGCCCAATCATATCGCCATTACCTATAGCTGCATATGCCGCTGTAACCAAGCCATCAATGGCAGTTGGCGATGTTAAATCAGATGACGACAATACACCAGTTGGTGTATAATCAAGCGGATCTTTACACGAGCCTAAAAATAATAGGCCTGTAATCATTGAAGATATTATTATTTTATTTTTCATTTTTTGAATGTGTTTTTGCTGTAAGCTATAGGCTTTACCCTATAGGCGCTTACAGTGATTATTATTTTTTTTTTAAGCCTAAAGCTTATTGCTTAAAGCCTGGGATCTAATTAAAATGAAGCATTGATGCCAAAAGTGAATGTTTTAGGGATAGGCACTGGATCAAGGTCAATACGCTCAGGATCAGGACTCAAATACTTTTTGTTTTTGACTAGGAACAGGTTTTCAGCCATAGCAAACACCCGAAGTCTTGAAAATATTGTACTTGGTTTGAAGTTGTACCCGAACTGAATATTTCGTAATTTGAAATAAGAAGTATTTACGATAAAGTAATCAGAAGTACGGCCTTCCCCATTATTATCTTTAAGCGTAAGAGCTGGTACAGTTGTATTTGTATTGGTGGTAGTCCAGCCATTAAATACACCTGGCCCCATGTTTTCACGGCCTCTCACAAAATTGTTAAAAATCGTATAAACATCAAATCCTTCTCTACCAGCAACGCCCGAGCCAAAAAGAGACAGGTCAAACTTTTTGTAAGTCAGATCAATTCTTGCGCCGTATTCCAATGCTGGAAGCGTTGTTCCGATCCAAGTTCTATCCAAATCGTCAATTTTATTGTCGCTATTGATGTCAACATATTTGATTCGACCAGGGCCAGCACCTACTTGAGTTGGGGAAGCATCTACTTCAGTTTGTGATTGGAAAAGGCCATCTGTTTTGTATCCAAAAATATCAAATTGCGAATGCCCAATAATGGTATTTACCAAATTACCCGCATACGCTGGACGAACATTTTCTGGTAATTCTGTGATTTTATCTCTGAAATGAGCAAAATTGGTGATCACATTAAATTTCAAACCGTTGTCAAGCGAACCTCGATAACCCGCTACAAACTCCCAGCCTTTATTTGATTTTGAAGCGCCATTTACAGCTTTTGATTGGCCTTCGCCCAACGTAGCCGCAACTGGTGGGGTAATTAAAATACCCGATGTTTTGCGAGAAAAATAGTCGAATGAACCAAATATTTTATTGTTTAAAATAGCATAATCAAGGCCTCCATTTACTTCGTCGGTAGTTTCCCATTTCAAAGCTGAGTTAGCTGCCTGCGTTTGTACAAAACCTGAAGGCAATGTACCTGTATTGGCTCCTGACAGTGCATAGGCTGTTCCAATGTTCATATATTGTTCCCAAAAACCACCGACCAATTGGGCTTGAGTAGTTCCATACCGAGTATCGAATAAGCCAAATCGTGCCAAATCACCGATTTGTTGATTACCTACACGGCCAACACCCAATCTCAATTTTAACTCAGAAAATAGTTCACTTTTTTGCATAAAACCCTCTTTGTCAAGCCTCCAGCCAAATGAGGCAGCGGGGAAAATACCGTATGCATTATCGGCACCAAAGCGTGAAGATCCATCACGACGGACGGTAACTGCAGCCAAATATTTATCTGAAAAATTATAATCAACCCTTCCAAATTGTGATAATAAACGGTTACCAGTTGAACCGCCTGAAACGGTAGTATTTCCTGTACCTGCATTCAAAGTAAAATAGTCTTCCGATTGCAAGGCAAAGCCCTCTTTTTTAGTAGATTGGAAATTAACATCGGTTTTGATATACTCCGTTCCTACCAAAAACTTGAAATGATTGTTTTCATTCAAATTCCAATCATAACGCAGTGTATTTGACCAAGTGGTGCTTAAAAAATGGTTTTGATCAAATGTCAAACTATTGGTGGTACGGTTAAAAGCTCCTTCTGAAAAAGTAGGTGTGATTATTTTATTCAAAAAAGTAGCGTTATCTGCCCCAATATTCGATTTAAAAAACAGGTTTTTGATCGGTTGAATTTCTAAGAAAATATTACCGAAAGTGCTTAAACGGTTGGCATTGTTCCATTTGGCTACGTCTTGCATGTGCAATGGATTATTTCTATCAGAATAACCCGCACCAGACGCACCCGCATATGTGATACCATCTTTTTGATAAACTGGGATAGTTGGAGCCAAAGACACAGCCAAATAAGTTGTACTTGCACCGCCTAAGTCTCTGGCTGTCAAGGTTTCATTGGAGTTGGCTACACGTAAATTAATACCAAATCGAGCTTTGTCATTGAACGCCCGAGTCAATGCATTAATACTTCCACTCAATCGCTCATAACCTGTAAACTTGAGCATACCCGTATTTTTAAGTTGCCCCAGATTGATTTCAACTGACGAATTTTTATTGCCATACGAAGCAGTAAAGTCATTTTTAGTAACAATACCTGTTTTGTACATCACATCTTGCCAATCTGTATTGCCCACAGGAGTGTTCTGATCGCCACCCACAAAAGGTTTTAAAGTAACGCCTGTTAATACAGGATTTGTAAAACTTTTGTTCCAATTAAAATCATAAATTTCGCCATAACCTGCCGCTGGATCTTGCCCATCGTTTACAGAAGCTTGCCAAAGTGCTTTGCCTCTGTCCACTGAATTGAGCATATTAAAACGAAGCGATTTTTCAGATTGTGCAGAAATGCTACTATTAAACTGAAACTCAACTTTTCCATTTGTATCGCCACCACTTTTTGTAGTGACAATAATTACGCCATTTGAAGCCCTGGCACCATAAATTGACTCAGCCGAAGCGTCTTTCAAAACCTGAATCGACTCAATATTAGCAGGATTCATATTCTGAAAAACTTCGGGGCGAGTGGTTGGAAT
>JAZKGO010000113.1:8229-36052 GCA_040385875.1 Bacteroidota bacterium | reverse complement strand
ACTCAATATTAGCAGGATTCATATTCTGAAAAACTTCGGGGCGAGTGGTTGGAATACCGTCAATTATATACAATGGGTCGTTGTTTCCCAAAGTATTGGCTCCACGAATCAAAATTCGGCTATTTGAACCGTTTGGCGAGCCATCTTTTTCGATGTACAAACCAGCCACACGGCCTTGTAAAGCCTGCATGGCGTTACCTGAGCTGTTATTTTTGATTGGTTTCATCTCCACCACTGCAACAGCACCAGTCAAATCTTCTTTTCGTTGGGAAGTATAACCCACCACTACAACTTCTGATAATTCTTTACCAAGACCTAATTTTACGTCATAATTATTGGCATTAGTCAAGGTTAATTCTTTTGTTTCGTAACCAACAAATGAAATAGTAAGGGTTTTAGCAGTTTCAGGTACTGAAATCGAAAATCTACCATCGCCATTGGTGGTTGTGCCAATTCTGGTGCCAGTAACTACTATACTCGACCCAATCAAAAGTTCGTCATTATCAGTGGCTTTCACTGATCCCGTAATTTGTCTTTGTGCCATTGTCATTTGGATCGACAGTAGCATTGCAATAAATGCAAGTAATGTTTTTTTCATCATTTTTTTTGTTTTAAAAGTTGGATATATGATTATGTAAATGATTCAATATTTTGGAGAAAATTTTGGAACTCTATTTTTGAAATTGTACTAAAGTTTCAATTTCAGCACTCGAAATTTTTGGTGATGCCCCGTGTTTTGTTGCCACCAAAGCACCCATTGCACAAGCTTCAATGATGGCTTTTCCTACGTCGATTTTTTTCAAGAAATTGGAAAGAAATGAAGCTAAAAAAGAATCCCCACTGCCAATTGTGTCCACCACCTCTACTTCAAAACCAGCACTTTTATAAAAATTATTTTCATGTAAAAGCATTGCTCCATCCGCCCCAAGTGTTACACAAATGGTATCGATTTTGAACAATTCCGAAAGTTGTTTTAAGTTTTCTTCAATACTACCCAATTCAAAAAACCAAGTGGCAACTTCCTCCAATTCCAAATGGTTAAGTTTAAGTAAATCAGTATTTTGCAATAAAAATTCAATCGTTTCTTTGTTGTAATAAGGCGGCCGAAGATTGATATCTAAAACCTTGAAAGGTGCAATTGATAGGAATTTTTTTAGCGTATCAAAAGTCTGTTCTGATCGTGCAGAAAGGCTCCCAAAAACAAAGCAATCGGAGTTTTTTACGGCCTCAATAGCCTCATTTTCACATAAAATATAATCCCAAGCCACAGGCTGTACTATTTTGTACGACACATTATTTTTGTCGTCCATATTTACCTTTACCACACCAGTTAGGTGCGTTTGACCGTGTTGAATAAATTGGGTCTCTAGGCCATTTTCTTTTACAAAATCAATTAATTCAGTACCCAAATCATCGGTGCCCACTCTGCTGATAATTGTGGCGTTATTCCCAAAGTTTTTCAAATGAATGGCTACGTTCATAGGTGCACCACCGGGCATTTTCCCAGTTGGCAGCATGTCCCAAAGCATTTCTCCGAAGCAGATAATATTATTTTGTGTCTTTTCCATAATTATTAATGCATTAATACTAATTCATCCATATTTTCCAGTGTTTTACCTTTCGTTTCTGGCATTATTTTTAGGGCAAAAATCAATTGAAGTGCCATCATCAAGGCAAAAAATGTGAATACCACCCCACCACCGAAGGTTTCAGCCAAATAAGGGAAACTAAAAGTGATAATTGAGGCCATGAACCAGTGTGTAAAACTCCCTAAGGCTTGGCCGTTGGCACGTACTTCGTTGGGGAATATTTCGGATATAAAAACCCATATGACTGCACCTTGAGAAAAGCCAAAAAAACCAATAAATCCAAATAAATAGTACGGCACATTCATGCCAATATTTTTACTAAAAAAGGCATTGGCTACTAATCCAAGCATTGTTATTAGGCCAATTGATCCAACAATCATCAAAATTCGGCGACCAAATTTGTCAATCATAGCTATGCCCAAAAGCGTAGAAAACAGGTTTACCAAGCCAATCCCTGCTGATGAAAGCAAAGCTGAATCTTTACCAATGCCTGCCATTTCGAATATGCGTGGGGCAAAATAAATGATGGCATTGATACCCGAAACTTGGTTGAATACGGCAAACAAAACCGCCAACATAATTGGCTTATTATAAGCCTTTTGAAATAAAGAAACTTTTGAAGTGGATGTATTTTGTTGAATAGAAGCAATTATTTGCTCTGTGGAATCGGGGTCAATAATATTCAGAATTTTACGGGCTGAGGTTACTGCTCCCTTTTTCAAAATCAACCAACGGGGGCTTTCAGGAATTAGTAAAACTGTGATTATAAAAATCAAAGATGGGATGGCTTGCACCCCCAACATCCAGCGCCACTCATTTGGCCCAATGCCAGAGAGCAAATAATTGGAAAGGTAGGCCATGAGAATGCCAAAAACGATATTGAATTGGAACATGGCCACTAATCGGCCACGCTTATGTGCAGGTGCGATTTCAGAAATATACAATGGTGCTACTACTGATGATACCCCAACACCAAGGCCCCCAAAAAAGCGAAAGATTAAAAATACTGACCAATCAACCGCATAGGCAGTGCCTAATGAGGAAACTAAATAAAGAAGGGCAATAATAAGTAGGGCATTTTTTCTGCCATATTTGTCGGCAATTACACCACCAATTAAGGAGCCAAAAACCGTACCTATTAATGCGATTGATACAGTAACTCCATGCTCAAAAGCGTTCAAATTCCAGAGCTTTTGAAGGGTTTGCTCCACGCCCGAAATTACAGCAGTATCGAAGCCAAATAGAAAACCGCCCAAAGCAGCAGAAAGTGACCAGAAAAATATTTTTAGATTTTGACTCATTACAACCAGATTTAGGTTTTTTAATGAATCAAAATTAGAAGATTGATTATCCTTGGGATTTCAGTATTCTTTCAAATACTTATAGTTTTGATACAAGTATTTAAATACCTCATTATCAAATAGTTAAAATATATTCCATTTCAAAAATTATACAATTGTAACATAAAATATTAGTTTTGATACAACTGTATTTTGGAATGAATGAAGCAAATTTGGGTTTTGAATATAAAATTGTGATTTGTAACAAATCCCATGGCGTTTTAGCGGATATTTATAACAAACTCGGGGTGGTTTTTAGGAGTTACGCCATTCGGTTGGCGTTTTATCAGTTTTCTGTTTGAAGAAGGTAGTAAAATAACTTGGGGTATTGAAGCCCAGTTCATAGGCTATTTCGGCAATGTTTTTATCGTGTTGATTCAATAGTGTTTTAGCTTTTTGCAGCTTGTATTCGGCGATATAGTCCGTCACATTATTATTGGTCAATGCAGAAATTTTTCTGAATAACTGGACTCGTGACATACCCAACTCCTTGCTCAGTTTTTCTACCGAAAGTGTGCTGTCTTTAATATTTTTGTCGATTAATGCCTCAAATTCCATCAAAAAGCGGCGTTCACCTTTTTGCAATTGATTGGTATTAGCCACTTCGTTTGAGAATCTCCTCCTCATTCTATCTCTATTTTCCAGTAAGCCTTTTAGCTTTTCTTCCAATAATTGTAAGTTAAAAGGTTTCATCATATAAGCATCAGCACCCGCTTTTGTGCCTTCAATTTGGCTTTCAATTTGGCTTTTGGCCGTCAATAATATCACAGGAATATGGGAAGTGCGAAAATCCGTTTTCACCTTTTGTGTCAATGCAAAACCGTCCATTCCAGGTAACATTACGTCACAAATAATCACGTCAGGTATATGCGCCAATATTTCTTCCCAGCCTTTTTCGGCATTTTCTAAGGCTACGGTATTGTAATTTTTGGACAATTTTTCATTCAAAAATTGATTTAAATCTTGGCTGTCTTCTATTAAAATTAGCGTGTTTTCAAAATTATGCTTGGCTTCTTTTTTGCTTAAAATTGTTTCGTTTTCATCAAAATTATTTTCATTTTTTATAATCTCTGCTTTAGGATTTTCGTGAATAAAGCTCTCATTCTCAATTACTGGCAGTATAATTTTAAATGAAGTACCTTTACCTTTTTCCGAATTCAATTTTATCTCGCCACCATGAAGTATCACAAATTCTTGAGAAAGAGCCAAACCAAGGCCGGTGCCGAGCGAAATATTTTCATTTCCCCGATAAAACAAATCAAATGCATGCTCCTTTTCATCCTGACTCATTCCAATGCCATTGTCAGTAATATTGATTTCAATTTTATCGATATTTTTTAAAATTGAAATATGAATCAGGCCACCATCGGGGGTGTATTTGAATGCATTTGAAATGATATTGAACAAAACTTTGTCCAGCTTTTCGGCATCAAAGCTAAAAGGCAGGTCCTTGAAAGGGCTGATAAATTGCAAATCAATCTGTTTTTGTTTGGCTTTTACCTTAAAATCGCCCACAATATCTTTAATAAATGCTACCAAATCGTATTTACCAAGCTCCAACTCCATTTTACCAGCGTCCACTTTTCGCATTTCAAGTAGCTGATTTACTAGCCTTAACAACCTATTTGCATTCTTTTGTATTAATTGAAGTGTACTATGCGTTTCTTTTGGATCTATGTTTTTTCTCTGTAATAAATCTTCAGTGGGGGTGAGTATGAGGCTTAAAGGCGTTTTAAATTCATGAGAAATGTAGGAATAAAATCGCATTTTGTCTTCTGTTGCTTTCTGAGCCAATAGCGATACCTTTTCTATTTCATTTTTTTGGTGTAGAATTGAGGTATTTTGTTCCCCCAATATTTTGTTGGAAAGTTGCTTTTCCTTTAGCAGAAAATACAAAATAGCACCTAATACAATCACCACTGTAAGTAAGGCACTTATAAAATAAAGTCTATTTCGTTGAGTGGAATAAGTATTATTTAAATCTGCAATTTTTAAAACCTGTCGTTCAATATCAACTTGCTGTTCCTTTATTTTTTGAATTTGCGACAGCATTATGTCAACATTTTCTGAGGTTATTACATTGGTTAACAGAAGGTTATCTTTTTTGAAGGGCTGCTTTTTCAAAATTTTCAAAGCCGTTTGAATAGTTTCGGTGCCACCAGTTGGGTACAATAATGTAGCATCGAGAATACCATCTTTAACATGCTGCATACCTTTTGTAACCGGAAGAGCATCAATACCCACCATAAATAAATCTTTTGGTTTCCCTGAATTTTTATAGGTTTGATAACTTGTCAAAGCCAAAAAATCGGTATGCCCAAAAAGAATATTTGCTTCGGGGTGATTTTTTAGAATTAATGGCAAATTTTTGGTGATGTCTTCCACTCCGTTTTTTGTTTCCAAATCAGCCACGATTTTCAAATTGGAATGCGCCGCCACTTCTGCCACGAAACCTCGATTACGCTCAATCGCTGGCGAAGAAGTCATTTCAAGCTTCACTTCAACAATATTGGCTTGTCCATTGAATTGACTTGCAATAAATTTGCCAGCAGTTTTACCAATTTCATAATTATCGGCACCAATAAATGCGGTATAGTTTTGGGAATCCGTTTTGCGGTCAATAAAAATTATTGGAATACCCTTTTTGTAAAAATTTTCAACAGCATCTGTTAATGGTTTTGATTCATTTGGTGATACAATTAGCAAATCAATTTTCTGATTTTCTAGTTGTTTTATCTGCTCAACTTGCTTTTGAGTATTGCTGAACGACTCCAAAATTTCCAGATTTATTTCAGGATGAAAAGCCAACTCTCTCTTCATTTCGCTGTTCATCACATCCCGCCATTCGTCGTGGCAGCATTGTAAAAAAACAACTCGATACTGTTTAATCTGCTTTTCCTCGCAAGAAAACAGAAAAATGAAGAGAATAAATGTAAATTTTCTCATATTGAAACAAATCTACATTTTTATTCATAAAATTTTTGTTAAAATCCGTTCAAAAAATATCAGATTTGATTCAGAAACTACTTTTAGTTCTATTTTAGCCATGGTTGGTAAAAAGTTAAAGTTAACTACAACGTTCGCCGTGATTCGCCCTTTTCGGCCAACTGCATTACTAAATTTTAAATAATGGCTCTGTTAAAAGGTGTTTTAAATAAAAAAATGTTGTAATTATGAAGAATAAAAGGATTGTGGTTAGGTGATGTTCGGGTATGATTGGCTGAAAAAGCCAAACTACTGGGAATATGAGTGGTTACAGACTAGGACAAAAAAATAATATCAAACAAATCATAAATTCAACACGATAAAAAATCCTCTAAATCATACTTTTATGAAATTATTAAGTTTCTTATTACTATTTTTATTTTCTTTCAATTCTTTTAGTCAGAAAAATTTCCAAAAAGGCTACATTGTTATAATGACAGGTGACACACTTACTGGTGAGATTGATAACAAAGATTGGTCAGAATCGCCAGCTGAAATTCGATTTCGAAAATTAAATGAATTAGAAATCAGAAATTTTAATGCTTATCAAACAAAAGCATTTGGAATAAATTCAGGTGTTGTATATCAAAGTTTTCAAACTGCTCTTTATCAAACTAAGGAAGAGGGGGATATTCCTTCATACAAAACTGTTGCCGACACTACAGTGTTTATGGAGGTTATTTCAAAAGGAAAACTAACTCTTTTTGAGTTTATTGAAAATGGTGAGAAAAGTCGTTTTTTCGCAAAAAATGAGAACGGAAATTTAATTCAATTAATTTATCATAGCGTATATAATAGCACAAATTTAATACATAACAGGCTTTATCAGAATCAATTGGCTGATTTAACGAATACAAAAAGCATTCCAATAATAGAATATCAAATTTATTCACTTAAGGCTTTTGTGGAGAAATTTAACGGAACTAAATCAATCAAGAAAAAATCAGTTAAGATTCAAATGGGGCTTGGTGGAACATATTATCAAAATCTTATTATTACAAGAATCGGCACAAATGAGACTTTGGCAAATTTTGAATCGAATCTTAAGCCGACTTTTGGAGTAAATTTTCAATTTCCTTTTAGCAAAAAATTTAATTCATTTTCTTTTGATTTAGGTGCATTATTCACTTCCTATTCCGCCAATAAAGTTTCTGGAGATTCATTTCTATCTGTGAAAAAGATAAATACAAATAATCTTTTCCTAAATATTGGCTTCCGATACATGTTTTATACAAAAACTGGATTTAGACCGTATTTAGGATTTGGAGCAGGAATTAATGAAACCATTGGGGATAATTTTACTGATATAAATGAAAAGAAAGTAAAATTACCCATTAGACCTTATAACGGAGGTTTTGAGTTCAATATTCATCCAGCACGTATTTTTGCGAAGGCTGGCTTACGTATAAATGATAAAATCGATGCAGAGTTTCGCTTTGATAGAATACCCCAATACAATTCTAGCAATATTATGAATGGCCCTTTAAATTCTTATGGTTTATTAGTGTTTTGGTCTTTAAATTAAAAGATTTTTGAAATCAAACCGTGTTCTCGTTGTTAGTTTTAATTGGCATCTAAGTCTAGCCAAAATCTAGGTGCAATTACATATTTAGGAATGAATATTTTTCTATTACTATGATTAAAAAAGTAATTTATTCACCCGAAAAGTTATTGATTAATCCCAATTGTAGTGAAAAGAAAAGCTAGGGAAGAGAAACAAAATTGAGTATGCTTATGGGTTTTTTATAAATTCGGAAATAGCAATCAGAAACGCCCAGATTCTCTGCTGAAGACACTACTTAGGAACTCTTGACTATTAAGAAAACTAACTATTTTCCCATTTAGGTTTGCGCTTTTCTACAAAAGCATTTATGCCTTCATGAGCATCATGGGTATTTCTTAATAGTTTGAGCTCCTTCTGAAGATATTGGTACCTTTCTGATTCCTGAATTGATTTCATTTTTTTCGAAGCTTCAATACCTTTTGCAATAGCTAAGGGAGCTCCTTCTAATACCTTATCAATTAATTGTTGAAATCCATTTTCGAATTCAGTTTTTTGATAAAAATGGGTTACCAAGCCTAAATCCTTTGCCTCTTCGGCCGAATAGGTTTTGGCTAAAATACACATCTCAATAATTTTCCTTTCTGACATTATTCTACTCAAAGCATTCATCACCTGAAAAGGAAACAACCCCCTTTTCACCTCAGGAAGGCTGAAAGTAGCATTTTCATGGGCTACCACAAATGTCGATTCGGCAATAATCAAGATACCGCCAGCCAATACTGGCCCCTCCACTTTTGCAATGATTGGTTTATTGATTGACCTGATTACTTCTCCCAAAGACATTGTTGTGGGAGAAATTTGTGCATTTACCTTATCCAAATCAGGGTTTTTAAATACCTTCATATCCATGCCCGCACAAAATACCTGGCCCTCGGCTTCGATAATTATCAGCCAAACATTGGGATTGTTTTTAGCGATAGTCAGTGCATGAAAAATTTCAGCCAGCATAGATGGCGTAAAAGCATTGCGTTTTTCAGCTCTAGCCAATGTCAAATAAAATAGCTTATCTTCTACTCTGGTTTTTATTAAAAAGTACTTATCCATTATTTTTTAGTCGTTCCTATCAACCATTTTTTGTCAAAAAGAATATTTCAATTTATTCAATTTCTTTTAATAAATCTAGGTTATTAGTTCATTAAATTGGGCTATCATTTCGCCGATTTCAACATCTTTTGCTTTCTTAAAATAAGCCAGAAGATTTTCCATCGGCATGTTGCCTACTAGTTCGTCCTGAGCCATTGGGCAGCCACCATAACCCAATATCGCCCCATCAAATCGGCTACAACACTGGTAGAGAGCTGCCTCTATTTTTTCTTTCCAATTGCTACTTTCAGTATGCAAATGAAGCCCGATTTCCAAATCAGAGTTATAGGGAATAATATGGCTGCATAAATAATTGATGCTTTCAATGGTAGCTACTCCCACCGTATCAGATAAGCTAAATATCTGAATATCAAAGGCTTTAAGTTTTTCTAGCCATTCCATTACAATCTCTGCATCCCATCTATCCTGATAAGGATTTCCGAAAGCCATTGAAATATAAACTACCAATTGCTTATTTTTTTGAATACAAATATTCTGAATATTTCTCAATCTTACCACAGACTTTTCAATTGTTGCATTCGTATTTCTAATCTGAAAGGTCTCTGAAATTGAAAATGGGTATCCTAAATATTGGATGGAATCATACTGAGTTGCCTCCTCCGCTCCTCTTTCATTGGCCACAATTGCCAATAGTTTGGTATTGGTTTTGCTCAAATTTAAACCCCTAATAACAGTGGCTGTATCAGCCATTTGAGGGATTAATTTGGGGGAAACAAAGCTTCCAAAATCTATTGTGTCAAAAACATTTAAGGAAAGTAAATAATTGAGATAGTTGATTTTTTTTTGAGTGGGAATAAAGGCATCAATACCCTGAATGGCATCTCTTGGACATTCAATAAGTTTGATGTTGGTAAACCTATTCATATTTATATTTTCAAATTGCTCGGGCAATTACCATTTTTTGTATTTCGGAGGTGCCTTCCCCTATGGTGCACAGTTTTGCATCACGATAGAATTTTTCAACTGGGAAATCCTTTAAGTAACCATAGCCACCATGAATTTGAATAGCATCATCGGCTACTTTTACAGCCATTTCAGAGGCAAAATATTTAGCCATGGAAGCTTCTTTTGTATTTTTGATACCCAAATTTTTGAGTTCACCCGCATGCCTTATCAGCAATTCTGAAGCTTCAATATTGGTGGCCATATCTGCCAGCTTAAAATTAATTCCTTGAAAATTAAAGATTTCCTGACCAAATTGTTTTCTTTCTTTCGAATATTTTAAGGCTGCTTCAAATGCTCCTTTGGCAATACCCAAAGCAAGCGCTGCAATAGAAATACGGCCTCCATCCAGCAATTTAAGTGATTGAATAAAGCCTTCGCCAATACTGCCCACCATTTGATCTTTGTGAATCCGACAG
The DNA here is from genome assembly GCA_040385875.1 of Bacteroidota bacterium. Lineage (GTDB taxonomy): Bacteria > Bacteroidota > Bacteroidia > Cytophagales > Spirosomataceae > JANMZR01. The sequence continues at coordinate 26,109 of JAZKGO010000113.1, read as the reverse complement.
TTGTCAAAGAAAAGGCAAGCCGTTTCAGAAGCTCTCATGCCCAATTTATTTTCCTTTTTACCTGACGTAAACCCTTCAGTTCCTTTTTCGATAATAAAAGCGGTCATTCCATGAGCATCATTTTGCTCGCCAGTTCGGACAATCACCACTGAAACATCCGCACTAATCGCATGAGTGATAAAATTTTTGGAACCGTTCAATATAAAATAATCCCCCTCCTCAACAGCGGTAGTCATCATTCTACCAGCATCGGAGCCTGTACCTGTTTCAGTAAGACCCCATGCACCAATCCATTGCCCAGAGGCAAGTTTTGGTAAATATTTTTGCTTTTGAGCTTCATTGGCAAACGACAAAATATGATTGGTGCAAAGCGAATTATGAGCCGCCAATGAAAGACCAATCGACCCACAGACTTTCGAGATTTCATCAATAATGGTAATATACTCCTGATAACCCAAGCCACTCCCTCCATAAACCTCAGGCACTAAAACACCCATTAAACCGTACTCACCCATTTGATGAAACAAATCGACTGGGAATGTTTGTGCTTCGTCCCATACCATTATATTGGGACGGATATATTTTTCAGCAAAATCTCTCGCTGTTTGCCTTATCTGCTCAATTAGTTCAGTATTATTATTTGTGAAGTGTAACATTTTTGTATTTATTTGAATCAAACAAATTGTTTGATAAGAACGCTCTTAATTTAAAAAACTTATTAATTTGGCTAATTCCCAAACTCTTAGTAATACAATCATTAAAAAACGGGCTGAGTTCAATCCCTCATAATTTAAATGTATAGAAAATTTTTCATATTTAAATTCCAAAAATTTTTTGCCCAATAAAATTTGGTTAAATTGTTATTAAAAGCAACTAATATAATCCAATTCTCATGAATGAATTATTGAATGAACTAAAAGTGAAAACTGAGCTGTTGAGACTTGGTGGTGGATTAAAAAATATTGAAAAGCAAAAAGAAAAAGGTAAAATGACCGCCTTTGAGCGAATCACATTCTTGCTGGATAAAGATACTAATTCTTTGGAAATTGGCTCATTTGCAGGTGAAGGCCTTTATATTGAGGACGGGGGCTGCCCCAATGGTGGTGTGGTTGCCTATCTAGGCTATGTAATGGGCAAAATGTGTGTAGTGGTGGCACATGACGCCACTGTAAAAGCAGGGGCTAACTTTCCCATAACCATCAAAAAAATGCTTCGTGCCCAAGAAATTGCGATGGAAAACCGGCTTCCAATTATCTATTTGGTTGATTCAGCCGGGGCCTATTTACCCAAACAAAATGAAGTTTTCCCTGATAAAGAGCATTTCGGAAGAATATTTAGAAATAATGCAAGAATGTCATCGATGGGCATCCCTCAAATCTCAGCGATAATGGGAAGTTGTGTAGCTGGTGGGGCTTATTTACCCATCATGTCGGACTATGCATTTATTGTGGAGGGTACTGGAACAGTTTTTTTGGCCGGCTCCTTTCTAGTAAAATCATCTATTGGCGAAGAGATTGATAGCGAAACATTAGGTGGTGCTACTACTCATTGTGAAATTTCGGGTGTTACTGACAATAAATACCCAAACGACGAAAGTTGTTTGGAGGCAATCAAAAAGGTAATGGACAAAATTGGAGACTTTGGTAGGGCTGGTTTTGACAAAAAAATGAGCGTTGTCCCAAAAACAAACCCAGCTGATATTTATGGTATTTTACCCCAAGACCGAATAAAGCCTTATGACATGAAATTAATCATTGATTGTATGGTCGACGATGGAAGCTTTGATGAATACAAAGCCTTGTACGGGCAAACCATTATTTGTGGCCTTGGCAGAGTGGATGGATGGGCTGTCGGCATAGTGGCCAACCAGCGGTTGATCGTGAAAACCAAAAAAAATGAAATGCAAATGGGTGGAGTAATTTATTCGGATTCGGCGGATAAGGCAGCTCGATTTATTATGAATTGTAATCAACAGAAAATCCCATTGGTTTTTTTGCAGGATGTAAATGGATTTATGGTGGGCAGCCGATCCGAACATGGGGGTATCATCAAAGATGGAGCCAAAATGGTGAATGCAATGGCTAATTCGGTAGTGCCAAAATTTACTTTTATTGTTGGAAATTCTTATGGTGCGGGTAACTATGCGATGTGTGGTAAGGCTTATGACCCAAGACTTATTTATGCCTGGCCCACTGCCCAAATGGCTGTGATGAGTGGAGCTTCAGCCTCTAAAACACTATTGCAAATTGAAGAGAGCAAATTAAAACGAGAAGGAAAAGTAATTTCAGAAGAGGATGAAAACAGTCTTTTGAAAGAAATTACTGACAAATATAATTCAGAATTGAGCCCTTATTATGCAGCCGCAAGACTTTGGGTGGATGGAGTGATTGACCCAGTGGATACCAGAAAAATAATAGCAATGGGCATTGAAGCCGCCAATCATTCGCCAATTACTGAGCGTTATAATGTGGGGGTAATCCAAACTTAATACCCATTGATTGATATTCAATATAAAATTCAATGAATGAATTTTAAAAAATCATAAAAATGAATAATTAAATATTTACCTAAAAATTACATACTCGGACAAGCCTGCAAATACACAATCATATTTTCAAAAAAAATATTAAATTGCTTGAAACTTAACCTCCAAAACCGTGTATTTCAATCAGTTATTTACCACTATTTACCATTTTTTCCAATCTATATTTGCAGCAATAGAATGGTTAGGGCATAAAATTATCCTAAGACCAGCCTCCTGGTTTTTTGAGCAACTAGATCCCCTTTCTTATAAATTAGAAGGCACCTTGCTTAAAAAAATCATGCAGGTGACCATCTATCCACTTTTTATGGGATTGACGATTCCCATTGGTTTCCTTTTGGTAAAAAATGGATATGATAGTCGTGCCTTTTTGGGTTCTGTGATCATGTTGGCTTGTTTGGGATTTATTTTTGCCCCGCTAGAAAGGCTTATCCCTTTTAGTAGAAAATGGCTGGGCGACAAAGATACTCCAACCGATTTTATGCTTTTTACAGGACAAAAATATTGGGGCGATTTTATCAATCAACCCATAAAGCTAGCCACTATTTCTTTAGTAGTGCAGGAGATTTCGCCAAAAATTGGCTATGATATATGGCCTACGGGTATTCATCCCTATATTCAAGTGCTATTATTACTTTCCGTCAATGATTTTTTCAGATATTGGTACCATCGTTGGATGCATGAAAATGAATTTATGTGGCGTTGGCATGCCATACATCACTCTTCAGAGCGGCTTTATTGGTTCAATGGTACTCGAAGCCACCCGATTGAAGGACTGGTTTCCACTATTTTGTGGGGCATCCCTTTTGCCTTTATTAAAGCTCCTGTAGAAATTGTCTTTGTTGCCAATCTATTGGGCAGGGTAATCGGCCGATTTCAACATACCAATATGGATTTAAAATTGGGCTTTTTCGATTATATTTTCTCTACCCCTAAAAATCATCGTTACCACCATTCAAAAAATCATGCCATAGCACATTCTAATTATGGTGGCGATGTCATATTTTGGGATTTATTGTTTGGTACGTTTTACCTTCCAAAAGGCGAAGAGCCCTCTGATGAAATAGGCATCGAAGAAATGCCCAATTACCCAAAAGATTTTCTCGGTTTAATGTTGGCACCATTTACTTATGGCAAATTAAAAAAAGAGGCTGAAGAGCTTGAAAAAGTAAATTCAAATATTTCTGACCAAGTTCACAATTAAGGGATTTTTTTAGGCTATTAATTTTTCACATTTATTTTTTTGTAAAAATATTTTTTGAAAATTAAAGTTAATAATTTTATATATGAAAATATTATCATATATTTGTATATGAAACATAAAGTGATATGATAAGTGATATTCAAACAATTCAGATTAATAAAGAGAAGCTAGAAAAAGCTGCCTTTATTTTGAAAACAGTGGCACATCCGACACGACTGGCTATTATACAGCTTTTAGATCATTCGGTGAGTTTATCGGTTAATGAAATTTGTGATCGATTGGACTGCGAACAATCTTTGATTTCGCACCATTTGATTAATATGAAATTAAGGGGTATCTTGAAATCTCAAAAAAATGGATTAAACAGGTACTATTCTCTCAAAGAAAAGGACGTATTGAATCTGATTGTATGCATTGAAAATTGCAACTGTAATATGTAATTTTTACTTTTAAATTACAAACAAATAATTATGGAAGTATTGGGCTATATAGGTGCTTTAATAATGGGCTTATCATTGGGATTAATTGGGGGCGGTGGCTCCATTTTAACCGTACCTATTTTGGTCTATTTATTTTCAATTGATACTGTTTTAGCAACTGCCTATTCTTTATTTATCGTGGGGCTTACCAGCTTAATTGGCTCCTTAAGTCATATCTCTCAAGGCAACATTCATTGGAAAACAGCCTTTATTTTTGGCATACCGTCTATTATAACGGTTTATTTATCAAGGCTCTATCTGGTTCCAATTATTCCAAATGAGCTAATGACCTTTGGTGACTTTCTGGTTACAAAATCGCTTTTTATGTTATTACTTTTTGCCTTGCTAATGATCTTTGCCTCTTATACAATGATTCAGGAATATAAGCATTTCAAAGATGTCGAAGAGGGTAAAATAAAGTACAATTATCCCTTAATATTAATCGAAGGAATTGGGGTGGGCATTATCACAGGACTTGTGGGTGCAGGAGGTGGCTTTCTAATTATTCCTGCATTAGTTGTATTGGCTAAATTACCGATGAAAAAAGCCATTGGCACCTCCTTAATTATCATAGCTTTAAAATCATTAATTGGTTTTATTGGCGATCTTAAGGGGCCCAGTTTAATGGATTGGCAGTTTTTAGGCTATTTTTCGATAGTGGCCATAATAGGAATCCTCATTGGAAGTAGGTTTTCAAAACAAATGCCTGACGAAAAACTAAAACCAGCTTTTGGCTATTTTGTAATGGTAATGGGGATATTAATTATTGCAAAAGAGCTTATTTTTCAATAAATTCTTCCAAAAAAATTGGAGAAGGTTTTTACAAATAGTTTATAAAATGAAAATAGAACAAATTTATACTGGTTGTCTAGCGCAAGGTGCTTATTATATCGAATCGGATGGAGAAGTGGCCATTATTGATCCATTGCGTGAGGTGAAGTCTTACCAAGATAAGGCAAAACTAAATGAGGCAAAAATTAAATATATTTTTGAAACTCATTTCCATGCCGACTTCGTTTCAGGCCATGTTGAATTAGCCGAAAAAACGGGAGCGAAAATAGTTTATGGACCCAATGCCAATCCAAGTTTTAAATGCATCATTGCTGAGGATGGTCAAATATTCCAATTAGGTAAAATAAAAATTAAGGTAATCCATACGCCAGGGCATACGATGGAATCGTCATGTTTTCTATTATTTGATGAAAGTGGTAAAGAGCACAGCATTTTCACCGGAGATACCCTATTTATTGGGGATGTCGGTCGACCTGATTTGGCCCAAAAAAGCGATTTAACCATTCATGATTTAGCTGGATTCTTATACACTTCATTGCATGAAAAAATACTCAATTTGCCAGATCACCTAATTGTCTATCCCGCACATGGAGCAGGATCGGCTTGCGGCAAAAATATGAGCAAAGAGACTTGGGATACATTGGGGCATCAAAAGCAAGTAAACTATGCCTTGCAGCCACAGACGAAAGAGCAATTTATTGAGGCTGTAACCGATGGCCTTACTCCTCCGCCTTATTATTTTCCCAAAAATGTAATGATTAATAAAACTGGGGCAAAATCTGTCGAAAAAGTTAAATCAAATGTACACGCCTTAAGTGCTGAGGCTTTTGAAATGGCCGCCAACGAAACGGGTGCCGTGATGATTGACACACGTGAGTCTCAAATTTTCAAAAATGGATTTATTCCTAACTCCATAAATATTGGTGTAAAGGGTGATTTTGCTCCATGGGTTGGTACTTTAATCACTGATATCGAACAAGAAATACTGTTTATTGCCGAAGAAGAAAATATTGAAGAGGTAGTCACCCGTCTCTCAAGAGTGGGCTACGATAATATTATTGGTTATTTGAAAGGAGGTATTGAGACTTGGATTGCTGCTGGAAAAGAAATTGATACGATTGAGTCGATATCCGCACATGAATTCGCCGAAAGATTTGAGAAAGCCAATGGGAGCTTATTGGTGAAAGATGTTAGAAGGGAAAGCGAATACGCAGCAGAACACGTGGAGGAAGCCGAATCTGTGCCATTGGCCTATTTGAGCCACAATATGGATGCTTTTTCTAAAAATGAAACCAATTACATTCATTGTGCGGGAGGGTACCGGTCTATGATTGCTTCGTCTATACTCAAATCACGGGGCTTTGATAATATCATAGATGTGACCGGTGGCTTCGGAGAAATGGCCAAAACAACTATTCCAAAATCGAACTTTGTTTGCCAATCAAAATTAAGAAACTAGTACTGGAAGTAATTCCCTTCGTTTTTTTGTTTTCTAACCTTGATGGCTTCCATAATTCAATAAAATTTAATCCGAAAAAAATGAAAAATCTCTTTAAAGTATTCGTCCTATTCATAAGCATTTCTGGCTGTGCACAGGCACAAACCAATGTCAAAAATCTGAACCCAGCTGAGTTCATTAAAATCATTCAATCAACAACAAATAAACAACTTTTGGATGTGCGCACCCCAGAGGAATGGAGCAATGGCAAAATTAAATCTTCCATTGGCATAGACTATTCTTCATCAGACTTTTCGACCAAAATAGAGTCGCTTGATAAAAATAAGCCCGTTTTTGTTTATTGTGCAGCTGGAGGGCGAAGCTCTAAAGCTGCACAAATCTTAGAGAAAAAAGGGTTCAAAGCCATCTATAATTTGCAAGGCGGAGGATATGCTAATTTAGCACAAGCCGGCATAAAGTAATTATCTTAATGTGAAATTGGCTCCTCAATTATATTTTTGAAAAATTTTAACACTCCAAACAAATTACCTTAGCCAAAATGAAACCTTAAGAAAAGGAATTTTTAGTTTTTAGATTCTTATTAATTGATTAAATTGAGAAAATAATTCACTAACTAAACCTTAAAATGAGTAAAAAGGGGGATATAAACTTCAAATATCTTTACCTAATAACTGGTCTTTTAGTTATTGGAGGATGTCTTATTCTATTCTTTTGGGGCATTCAAATAGGTTGGTTGGGGCAAAATAATAAAAAAGAAATAACAGAAAAAAAAACCTACTCACCACAGAAAAAAGTCTGGAAACTTCTCTCAATGGATGCTGTAATCCATGAAAAAGATCCCAAACTCATACTTTACGGCCGTGAATTGATAGCCAATACCTCCCTTTATTTAGGTCCAAAAGGAATTGTAGCCCAGCAGACCAATGGAATGAATTGCCAAAATTGTCATCTAGAAGCAGGGTCAAAAGTTTGGGGAAATAATTATGGTGCTGTGGCTTCTACCTATCCCAAATTCAGAGAAAGGTCAGGCTCAAAAGAAAGTGTGATTAAGCGTGTAAATGACTGTCTTGAGCGAAGCCTAAATGGAAGGGCATTAGACAGTTCCAGTAAAGAAATGCAAGCTATGATCAGTTATATCACTTATTTAGGGAAATATGTGAAAAAGGATTCCATCCCAGAAGGCACTGGTATTTGGAAATTGAAATTCCTGAACCGGGCGGCAGACCCAACCATTGGCCGGTTGGCTTATGAACAAAAATGTATGAGTTGCCACGGTAAAAATGGAGAGGGGGTAAAAAATCCGAATGGTATCAATTTTACTTATCCGCCACTTTGGGGGCCGCATTCGTACAATATTGGGGCGGGTCTGTTTCGTTTATCGAGGTTTGCGGGTTATATCAAAACCAATATGCCATTCGGGGTGACTTATGAAAAACCCCAGTTAACAGATGAAGAAGCTTGGGACATAGCGGCTTATGTAAATTCTCAGCCCCGACCAATAAAAGATTTGAGCAAAGATTGGCCAAAGATTTCTGGCAAGCCTTCTGACCATCCTTTCGGCCCATATGCCGATGCCTTCACTGAAAAACAACATAAATTTGGGCCTTTCAAGCCAATTGAAGACTTCAAAAAAGCCCAGAAAAAGAAAAAAGAACTTGAAGGAAAATTAAGCAAAATCTAAAATATTACCCTGAAAAACAATCTAAGCAACAAACAAAATGAAGAAAATACTTATCCTAACACTTTTATTATCAAGCACTTATATCTTTTCTCAGAAAATTGATACTGGCAAAAAACATAAGGTTATCTTTCAGATGGTTTCGCCAGATAGCCTTTCTCACACCTCATTAATGAATAATTTGAGAAACCTAAAAGAAGGATGGCCCTTGGCACAGGTGGAGGTGGTTTTTTACGGAGGTGGCATAGCGATGGCATTGGCCGCAAAATCTAAATTTAGCAAAGAATTACAGGATTTGGCAGAAAATAAAGGCGTAAAAATGGTAGTTTGTGAAAATACAATGCGCATGAGAAAAGTCACCAAAGACCAATTGTTACCTTTTATAGGCACAGTACCCATGGGCGTTGGGGAAATTATCTTGAAGCAAGAAAAAGGCTGGTCTTATTTGAAAGCGGGCCTATAATCACTAATTAACCACCTCCAAAATCACTCTTTGATACCTCGTTAATATAGGGATTCCCGTGTCTTTTCCTTCCACTATTACATGAAAAGTATCTCCAATTTTAGCAGAGCGAGGAATAGTAAAAGAGGCCAAATTGTTGTTTTCTTTCACAATATTTAACTTTTCTGTCGACGTGCCTACCTCGGCATATTGCCAAAAATTGATATTGACTTTGTTCTGATCAGGATCTAATGCTCCCACTTTAATTGCAACATTCTGACCTAATTTCACTTTTCTAGACTTTCCATTTTTTACTAAAATAGTAGGGGCATGATTGGCTTCTTTGAATGATTTTACACACCAATCAGCACGAGCGGCAAAATCTTCTTGAATAGCTGGAATCCAACGAGTTTGAGCAAAAGCCTTATCCATTTTTTGCGAGTATGGATTCAAGTCTGAGGCCGCATCTCCGTCTTCCCAACGGCTAGGTGTAACCACCGATTGCACTAAACGACCGCCCCAGCCACCATCTTGTGGATTATTAAGGTTATCCAAACCTACATCTACCAAGTGTAAAAATGCTGGTGAATCGCCCTCTGAAATAAAATCATATTGTGCGAAACTTCCCCACTGATTCTTTTTCGCTTTCTCCATACTGCTATAAATGTCGTCAATTTCTCCTTTTGGAGGATTACCATCGCCATAACTATAATACATTTTTAAAAGAGGGCCTCTATTATTGATCAATTCGCCCATAAACTTGCCTTCTAAATAAGGTTGCAATTCCTTTGGAACTGACCTTTTCCAAAAATAGGCAAAACTCCAAAATTGATTGGAATTATAATAAACCTTGATGTCTTTCCAATTGGGCTCAATATACTTTTTATAAGTTGCATCTTGGTCTAGAATGGCATAAAGGATGACTTTCTGGCAAACCTTCTGATAAATTTTATCCCACTGAGGAGTGTTTTTATAAGTGTCTTCGATGCTTTTCAAGGCACGAGCGATGGTATTTGTTCCACCCCAAACTTGTAAATAAAGTGGAGTCATGTCGTTGTCGAGCAACTTTGCTTTGATAAAATTTGAGCCTGGGGTATCTTTGGCCATTTCTCCTTCAAAATCAATATTTCCGATATGGATTCTTTCCCTCAGATATTTATGTGTCGGATACTCTTTTGAATGTTTAATAAGATTTGGGTAAACCTTGCCATACGCATCTACTAAATCATAAATCCAATGCTCACCAGGCCAACGTAGTTCGGTACGCTCACCGTATAGTTTTTTGGTCATCTCCATCTCGGAAGTAAACTTAGTGCCTTTTCCGTCCCCTTTGTAATGCCATTGCGAACTACTAACTATCAGACCTTCTACCTTATATTCATTTGAATACAATAGCATTCGAATGAAAGAGTCCACATCATCTAACTCGCCGTCAGTAGTTACAATAGTCCGAGGTTTTGATTTTGGATTTTTGGCCGCCAACTCATTTATCCCAAAAATCACGACAAAAAAAACTAAAAATGCAAGTTTTGTTTTCATTTTTACTGCTTAAAAATATATTAATTCAATTTTAAAAATTCATCATTTCCCCCTCACCTCAATAATCACTCTTTGATAAGTGGTTAATGTTGGTGCGCCATTATCTGTTCCTTCCAAAACAACATGAATCGTTTGCCCAGCAATAGCCTCTTTTGGAATCAAAACTTCTGCCTGCAAAGTCTCAGCTTGTAAAATTTCAACTTTATTGAGATAACTTCCAGTCGGCATCTGCCACCATTTTACAGAAACGTTGTTGCCATCGGGGTCTGAAACCAATCCATTCAATTTTACTTTCTGCCCAGCATTTGCCATGATTTTTAAAGGGCCTTGAATACTTGCTGATGGCTCATGGTTGGCATCGGTATATTTTGGTGTAACCGACCATTTCATACGAGCTGCGAAGCTATTTTGAGCTTGAGGAAAAAAGTCAGGAAAAGGTATCACTTCATTGCTTTTTTGCTCGTTCATTGCACTCAACTGAGCGGCCATTTGTTCCACACTTGTTTCTGATGCGAACATATTTGGACCATCAGCAGCTGCCTTTGTTCGCCCTCCCCAGCCCCCATAAAATCCCTTTTCGTATGCCCGAAGTCCATTGCCAAGCATATTCATAAATGTGTGATTATCGCCTTCACCAAGCCATGAGCCTTTTTCTTGTGGTGGCATCCAAACGAAATAGCCCATTTTCTTCAATTCTTCAGTCGAATAGCCCGACATTCCGAAATAATCTACTTTATCATCTTTCACCATTTGTTTGCCATCTCCCCAAACTCTGTACAAGCTACCCAGTGCACCCCTTTGGTTTATATTTTCCTTCATCCAAGCGGGAGTAAGTAAAGCTTTGTTGGTTATGTTGGCTCTGATTTGAGCCCCATAACCGTAGCTTGGGCTATCTCTAAACTGCCGGTATTCAATTTCTGGCCAATTGGGTTTTATGTAGTTGGCATAAGTATCATCTTGATCACCAGAGGGTAGCAATACTACTTTTCTGGCTATCTTACCTTTGATATTCGCCCATTCGGTAGTGTATTGAAATTGGTCTTGAATAGACTTCAAAGCTCTTGCAATCGTACTTGCTCCACCCCAATTTGTGATATACAATTGGCCTGGTTTATCGTCTAATATCAAAGATTTTATCAAATCTGAGCCAGGAGAATCTTTAGAAAAATCGCCGTCAAATTCAATATTCCCATATCGAATCTTCGATTTCAGGTAATCGGGCGTTGGATAATTTTTGTTATGAATTTTAAGATTTGTGTATGATTTGACATAAGCATCTACAATATCATGAATGAAACGCTCGTCTTTTGCCCATCTCCACGACTCGCACGGACATTGATTCATACCAAAACGGTCGTATTCCCTTCCTGGTACATACCACTTGGTTCCTTTTCCATCCCCTTTCCAATGAAACATGCTGCTGGCGTAAATAAGCCCCTCGATTTGCACATCGGAACTATACAGTAAAAATCGAATCAAGGAGTTGTTGTCATCTAGCTCTGGGTCTGCTGTAATGATAATTCTTGGCTTTGCATCTGTCTGTGCATTTGCTCGATTAATAAAACATAAAATACTTAATATCAAAAAACTGATTATTAGTTTTTTGGGAATAGAAAAATGTAGCATTTGTTATAATTTATGTTTTTATCTATACGAAAAATTAAAATGCACTTTTCAAATATATAATTTTACTATTTAAGTTAGGCAAAAGTAAAAGCAAAAATATAATAAACAAATATTTTCGTTTACTTTCTTTTTATTTCGTTTATTTTTCTAATATATTTGTTTTAAATATCAATTCAAATTCGATTATTTTCAAAATATTTTTACTTTAACCCAAATTAAATAATGAAAAAAACTTTAGTTTTCATTTTGGCATTCACATTTTTTAGTGTCAATATTTCCCTTGCTCAAGAAGCATTATTCAATGCTGGCGACATAAAGTCACCAGAAATAAATGCGGATAAAAGCGTCACCTTTCGGTTTTTTGCTCCAAAAGCTGATTCCGTTTTCCTTATGGGTGACTTCCTCCCTACCATGAAACAGCAGACCCGTTTTGGGCTGATAGATGTGCCCAAGCCAGCAATTTTGAAAAAAGATGAAAAAGGAGTGTGGTCCTATACCACAGGAACTTTGAATCCAGAGCTGTATTCCTATTCTTTTACAGTAGATGGGCTACGCACTACTGACCCTAGTAATCCTTTTTTAATAAGAGATGTAGCCTCTGTTACCAACGTTTTTATTGTGGGCGGGCCACAAGCAGACCTTTATACTGTGAAGGACATCGCACATGGCAGTGTGAATCGACGCTGGTACGACTCACCTGGCTTGGGAATGGACCGTCGTATTACTATTTACACCCCCCCAGGATATGAAAGTGGCAAAGACAAATACCCAGTATTGTATTTATTGCATGGAGCTGGTGGCGATGAAGAGGCTTGGATCGCCTTAGGACGAACTGCCCAAATTATGGACAATCTGATAGCGGAAGGCAAAGCAAAGCCTATGATAGTCGTTATGCCAAACGGCAATGTGAGCCAAGATGCGGCCCCTGGCGAAGGTAATGCAGGTTTTTATAAGCCTCAATTTATGGCTCCCCGTACGATGGAGGGCTCTTATGAAGCAAGCTTTATGGATATTGTGAAATTTGTGGAGAAAAACTATCGGGTAATAGCCAAAAAAGAAAGTCGTGCCATTGCTGGCCTATCTATGGGTGGGTTTCATTCTATGCATATTTCACGCTTTTTTCCAAAAACTTTTGACTACGTTGGCTTATTTTCAGCAGCAATAATGCCAAGGGCAGATGCCACCGCAAAAGTTTATAGTGATTTGGATGGAACCTTAAAAACCCAAAAAGAAAATGGCACAAAGCTGTATTGGATAGCTATTGGTAAAACCGATTTTCTATATAAAGCCAATGAAGATTTTCGTAAAAAATTGGACGGAATGGGTATGAAATACGAATATCGGGAGTCAGAAGGTGGCCATATTTGGAGAAACTGGAGGGTGTATTTGAGCGAATTTGCACCTAAGCTTTTTAATTAGTGATGAGTTATGAATGATAAGTGATGAGTATTGATGCAGAGTTCAATACTCATCACTTACAACTTATCTCCCCTATCTTATCACTTATCACTCAAAAAATATGCTTCCTAACCAACGTAGAGATAAAATTTTAGACCTCCTAAAAGAGGATGGTTCTGCTAAAGTGGTGGACTTAGCCAAGTTATTTAAAGTAACAGAAGTAACTATAAGGCAAGACCTAGAAAAGCTTGAAACTGAGGATTTGATCATTAAGGAACATGGGGGAGCGTATTTGAAAAACGTGGAGGATCAGGTACGAAGTTTTTCGTTGGTGCATCAGGAAAATTTGGACAAAAAAGCAATTATTGCTCAAAAATGTCTCGAATTTATCGAATCTGGCGACACGATTATTCTAGATTCGGGAAGTACCACCACTGAGATCGCTAAAAAACTAAAAGGATTAAAAAACCTAACAGTTATAACCAATGCTTTGAATATTGCACTTTTGCTTGGCACTGAACCTGGCATAGAGGTAATCATGACTGGTGGCGAATTCAAACCACCGACCCTTTCCTTGACAGGGCAAAAAGCGGCGGATTTTTTTAAGGGCTTAAATGTGCAAAAATTGTTTTTAGCAACGGCCGGTATCTCTCTAAAATCAGGCTTGACTTACCCCAGTATTAGTGATATTGTGGTAAAAAAAGCAATGATTGATGCCGCAGAAGTAACTTATTTGGTGGCAGATAGTACTAAAATTGGCAAATCTGCTTTGGCTAGTTTGGGTGCTTTGAGCCTGATAGATTATATTATTACCGACTCTGGAATTGAAGAAAAACACAAAGAGGTTTTTAGAGACAATGAAATAGAGGTGATTGTGGCATAATATAAAAAAGAGCTCAACGCAAATTGAGCGGAATCATAGTCAAACAATACATTTATTATTTAACATTCATTAAAAATGCAATCAAGAAGAGGGTTTTTAAAAAACACAACTTTACTTACGGTGGCCATTGCTTTTCCATTATCAGATATTTTTGCCGAATTGGAAATGAAAAACCAAATGGGAATCCAATTATTTTCATTGCCCAAAATGCTTTCAGAAGATTTTGAAAAAGGCATTAAAATGCTTTCATCAATGGGATATAAAGAACTCGAACTTTACGGCCCTTTTCCATTTAGCACTGAGGCAGCTCAAAAACGTTGGGCAGCGGTAACTCCTCAACTGGGCTTTAGTGGAAGCGGTTATTTTGGGAAAAATATAAAAGACGTCAAAAAGATTCTGACCGATAATGGGCTTTCCACTCCTGCCATGCACACTGACATGGATACGCTGATAAAAGGAATGGATAAATTGGGTGAGGCAGCTCATGTTTTAGGTCAAAAATATGTTACACTTCCTTCCATTCCTGACGAACTCCGTAAGAATTTGGATGATTATAAACGCATTGCAGAAACTTTCAATAAAATTGGAGAAAATGCCAAGAAAAATGGAATAAAATTCGGCTACCATAATCACGGCTACGGCATCAAACCGATGGAAGGGCAAATTCCGCTTCAAATTATTCTTGACCAAACGGATCCGAATTTGGTTTTCTTTGAGTTGGATATTTTTTGGACTGCCTCTGGTGGAGCAGATCCTATCGATTACCTAACAAAATACCCAAATCGTTACAAAATGCTTCATCTGAAAGACATGAAAGAGAAAAAAGAGTTTTCAGGTGATGGTGGAAATGCCTCACAATGGATTCCGCTTTTTGGCAATATGACAACGGCAGGTGACGGGGTGTTGGATTTAAAAGGAATTGTAAATAAAGCAAAAGATATAGGCGTTGAGCATTATTTTGTAGAACAAGACATGGTAGCCTCCCCTGAAATTGCTTTGAAGCGCAGTTTGGAATATTTAAAACCTAAAATTTAAAAAATGACTTTTCTTATTAAAATCATGAAACTCATACCCATTTTTATTCTCCTAATTATTTCGAGTGAATTAACAGGTCAAAACCTTGTGGTTCAAACTGCAAACGGTAAAGTTGAAGGCACTGCTAATACTGATAAATCTATCCGAATTTTCAAAGGAATTCCTTTTGCAGATCCACCATTAGGTGAATTGCGTTGGAAAGCCCCGAAAGCTCCAAAAAACTGGACTGGAATATTGAAATCCACAGAGTTTTCGGCAAGCCCGATGCAAAACAAACCTGCTCCATTTTCATGCTGGACAGAAGAATTTATAGCCAAGCCAGAGCCTTTGAGCGAAGATTGCTTGTATCTTAATATTTGGACTTCAGCAAAAAATACGAAAGAAAAACTGCCCGTTTTTGTGTGGATTTATGGTGGTGGATTAAACAGCGGTTCGGCCAATTGTGATATTTATGATGGCGAAGAAATAGCAAAAAAAGGGGTCGTTTTTGTTAGTATCAATTATCGGGTGGGTATATTTGGTTTCATGGCTCATCCCGAATTGAGTAAAGAATCTGGCAAAAATTCCTCTGGAAATTATGGATTTTTAGATCAAATAGAAGCCCTGAAGTGGATTCAGAAAAATATTACAGCTTTTGGAGGCAACCCGAACAATGTAACTATTGCTGGGCAATCTGCGGGGTCATTCAGTGTAAATGCTCTGGTGGCATCGCCTTTGGCAAAAGGTTTGTTTCATAAAGCAATTGCTCAAAGTGGGGGCTTATTATCTGGAAGATTGAGCAATAATTTAGAAGCTTCAGAGCAGCAAGGAGTAAAATTTATGCAAAAAGTAGGGGCTGTTTCTGTTGCAGATTTGCGAAAGAAAACGGCTGTCGAAATCCAAAATTTAAGTAATGGCTTCCGATTCGGCACCATTTTAGACGGTTACGTATTGCCAACAGATTTATTACAAAATTTTGAAAAAGGCCTCTTCAACGAAGTGCCTTTATTGACTGGTTGGGTAACAGGTGATGGAACTTTAATGGGAAATGCCCCAATCTCTGTTGAAAAATTTGAAGCGGATGCCAAAACCAATTATGGTAATCAATCTGCAACTTTTTTAAGTATTTTTCCTGCCAAAACTGACGACGAAGCTAAAGCCTCAAAAACCAAGCTCGGAATGTTTCAGTTTGCTGCAATGCCTTCGCATTTGTGGGCTGGTTTTAACAAAAAACACAAATCGTACTTGTATCAATTTAGTCATGTCCCGCCTGATAAACCCAACTTTCCCAATTATGGAGCATTTCATACTTCAGAAGTACCATATGCACTCCACAGCCTAAATAAATGGAACAGAACCTGGCAAGCTGCCGACAGAGAACTGGAAGACAAAATGGCTTCCTACTGGGTCAATTTTGCCAAAACGGGTAATCCAAATGGCAAAGGTTTGCCTGAATGGAAAGCATACAATAAAGAGACTGGCCATATCATGGAATTTGGCGATAAAGTACTTTTGAAAGAAGCTGCTTTCAAAAAAGAATTAGATTTTTTAGAAATGGTAAAGAAATAATTTCTAAACTCAAAACTTATTAATAATTAAATGACCTTAGGAATAATCATTGGAAACAGGGACTTTTTCCCTGATAGTTTAGTAGAAAAAGCAAGAATTGAGATTCTGGACGTTTTTGCAAAACTAAATCTCGTACCTATTTTGCTAGATACCACCGACTCCAAACTAGGTGGAGTAGAGGTCTATAAAGATGCCCAAAAATGTGCCGGCTTATTCAAAAAACATCGTGAAGAGATTATGGGTATACTGGTACTGTTACCCAATTTTGGTGATGAGAAAGGCGTGGCTGATACCCTGAAACTGGCAGGACTGAATGTACCGGTTTTAGTGCAAGCCTATCCCGACGAACTCAGTAAAATGAATGTAGTCAATCGCCGTGACTCATGGTGTGGTAAGATTTCAGTTTGCAATAATTTATACCAATATGGCATCAAATATTCGCTTACCAGTCAGCACGTTAGCTTGCCTTCGGATTCAGTTTTTCAGAAAGATTTATTAGACTTTGTCGCAATTTGTAGAGTGGTAAAAGGGTTGCGAAATGTAAGAATTGGAGCCATTGGAGCAAGACCTGGGGCATTCAATACAGTGCGTTACTCAGAGAAAATTTTGCAAAGAAATGGCATCACGGTTACTACTTTTGACTTGTCGGAGATATTAGGAAAAGCCAATAAGCTGACAGGTGATGATACCAAAGTAAAACAACATTTGGAAGCCATCAATGCTTATGCACCGAAAGGCAAAACACCCAACGAAGCCATGATTCAGATTGCAAAATTGGATGTGGTTTTGAAAGAAATAATGGAAGAATATGCCCTTGACGCCACTGCCATTCAATGTTGGACATCACTGCAACAAAACTACGGCTGTAATGTATGTACTAGCATGAGTATCATGTCGGAAAACATGTTGCCAAGTGCCTGCGAAGTAGATGTTACAGGTACTTTGAGTATGTACGCCATGCAATTGGCCTCAGGCTCACCCTCCGCTTTGGTGGATTGGAATAATAATTATGCCGAGGATCCTGATAAGTGTGTATTGTTTCACTGTGGCAACTGGGCAAAATCGTTTTTGCCTGATATTCAAATATCCAACGCTCCAATTTTGGGAACATCGGTGGGTGTTGAAAATACTTATGGAGCATTGGATGGTCGTACACCCGCCATGCCATTGACTTATGGAAGAATCAGCACGGATGATCCAAAAGGATTAATAAAATGCTATATCGGTGAGGGAGAGTTGACTAACGACCCTTTAA
>JAZKGO010000113.1:0-8129 GCA_040385875.1 Bacteroidota bacterium | reverse complement strand
AAAGGATTAATAAAATGCTATATCGGTGAGGGAGAGTTGACTAACGACCCTTTAACCACTTTTGGCAATCGGGCGGTTGCTCAAATAACTGATTTGCAGGGTCTTATGAAATATGTTTGTAAAAATGGGTTTGAGCATCACGTGGTCATGAATGCTTCAAAAACTGCTTCGATTCTGGAAGAAGCACTGGGAAATTATATGGGTTGGGAGGTGTATACACATATTTAAGTGATAAGTGATGAACGATGAGTGGAAGAGCATAAATAAAATTCAATTTATGGAAAGTCCTTTAAAAGTTAAATCTACCGATTTTGCAATTAGAATTGTAAAATTATATCAATACTTAGCTTCTCAGAAAAATGAATTTGTATTGAGTAAGCAAATTCTAAGGTCTGGAACAAATCCAGGGGCAATGGTTAGAGAGGCTACCAATGCAGAATCTGGGATGGATTTTATCCATAAAATGGGAATTGCTCAAAAAGAACTCGGTGAAACACAATATTGGTTAGAAATTTTGCAAAAAACAGGTTTTATAACTCTTTTTGAACAGGAATCTCTTTATAAGGATTCTGAAGAAATAATGAAAATGATTGGAAGTTCAATTTTAACCAAAAAGAAAAATTTAAAAAGTGATAAAAAATGAAAAATATTGAAAACATATTCCCTTATGATGACTCATCTCTCATCTCTCATCACTTATCACTCAAATCTAACCTTTACAGAAGGAAAATCCTCAAATATATCTACAATGCCAAAGCTGGGCATACCGGAGGCAGTTTGTCGATTATTGATATTTTAAATGTATTATACAATGAAATAATGAATATCTCGCCAGAAACCTTTCTTTCAAATAGTAGAGATAGGTTTGTTCAGAGTAAGGGCCATTGTGTGGAGGCACTTTATGTGGTTTTGGCCGATAAGGGCTTTTTCCCTGAAGAAGATTTATTGACAATTTGCAAATACAATTCTCCTTATATCGGGCATCCAACCAAATATATCAACGGAATTGAGCAAAATACCGGGGGCTTGGGCCATGGATTATCGCTCTGTGCAGGCATGGCTTTAGCGGCAAAAAAAGACAACTCTCCAGTAAAAGTATATACCGTTTTAGGTGATGGCGAAATGGCCGAAGGCTCCAATTGGGAAGCCATGATGTTTGCTGCTCATTATCAATTAGATAATCTCTGTGCGATTTTAGATTATAATAAATTGCAAATTACCGCTCCCAATGCCCAAGTGATGGGCTTGGAACCCATAGACAAAAAACTCGAAGCATTTGGATGGGCGGTGAAACACGTAGATGGTCATCATCTAGAAGAACTGACAGAAACGCTCAAAAGTTTACCCTTTGAGAAAGGAAAGCCTTCGTTTGTCATTGCGCATACTGTGAAAGGGAAAGGCGTTTCATATATGGAAAATCAAACAAAATGGCATCACGGAGTACCAAGCGCAGAGCAATATGAATTAGCAATAGATGAATTATCAAAATAAAATACTATGAAAAAAATAATCCTTTTTCTCATCACTTATCATTTATCACTCATCGTTTTTTCACAATCTGGAAAAGTTGTAAGTTTTGTTTTGAATTCAAAAGCTTTACAAAATACAAGTGGTGAAGACCCAAATCGAAAGGTTTCGGTTTATTTGCCTCCGAATTATGATGCCTCACCCCAGCGTTATCCTGTCATTTACTATCTACATGGCTTTATGGGGAAAGATAATATTTTTCCCCAGATGCTGAAGATTTTAGACGAGGGTATCATCCGTCAAAAAATAAAACCTTTCATTTTCGTTCAGGCCGATCATTATACACTTTTTGAGGGAAGTTTTTATTCAAATTCAGCATTCACTGGCAATTGGGACGAATTCGAATCAAAAGAATTGGTAGAATACATGGACAAAACCTATAGGACTATTGCCAGCCAGGAGAGTCGAGGCATTGCAGGCCATTCGATGGGAGGGTATGGAGCTTTCAAAATCGGCATGTTACACCCCGAGGTTTTCAGCAGCATTTATGCCATGAGCCCTGGTTTATTGGCAATGGTAAAAGAATTTGGCCCAAACAGCAACTCTTACAAAGAGGTACAAAACGTAAAAACTATTGAAGAATTAAAGAAAACCTATTACCCAAAAGTTTTAGTGGCGGTAGCTCGTGCTTGGTCACCAAATTCAAATAAACCTCCCTTTTATTGTGATTTCCCTTTTAGTTATGAAGGCGACAAAATGATTGTTAATCAATCAGTTTTAGAGAAATGGGAGGCCAATATGCCAGTATATATGGTAGATAAATATGCAGATAATCTTCGTAAAATGACTGCAATAAAGCTGGATTGGGGTCGCAATGATTCTCCTCGTTTTCCAGTACAAATTGGAATGCTCAGTCAGCGACTTGAAAACTTAGGCATCAATCATTTTTCTGAAGAATATATTGGAGATCATGGAAATAAAATATGGACAATGGATGGTAGAGTTTTGAACGATTTGTTGCCTTTCTTTAACGATTTTTTGAAGTTTTAGCAATAATTTATGCTTGCATTACTCGGATTCGCAACGATTATTACATTCTTAGTTTTAATAATGACTAAAAAACTGTCAGTGATGACGGCTTTGGTCATTACTCCTATTGTTTTTGGTTTATTAGCAGGTTTTAACTCAAAAGAACTAGGTGAATTTGCTCTAGCTGGAATCAAACAAGTAGCTCCAACAGGCATTTTATTGATGTTTGCGGTTTTATACTTCGCAACCATGCTCGATGCAGGACTATTCGATCCAGTGATTGCTTTTATAATAAAATCTGTAAAAGGCGACCCATTAAAAGTAATCCTCGGAACCGCAATCCTAACCATGATTGTACATCTAGACGGGGATGGGACAGCGACATTTATGATAGTCCTTTCGGCATTTTTACCTATTTATAAACAGCTAAAAATAAACAGATTAATTCTTTCCAGCATTGTTGCTTTGAGTGTCGGCCCTTTGCATTTAGTGCCCTGGTCTGGAACTTCAGTACGAGCCATTTCAACCTTAAAATCAGATGCAGTACATATTTTTAATCCCAATATTCCAGCTATCATCGGCGGTGTGGTTTGGGTGCTTTTTGTAGCTTACCTATTTGGCAAGAAAGAACGCAGCAGATTAGGTGTGATTGATTTCCAATATAACCACAAAGATAATTTAACCAACGAGCAGCAAGAACTTAGGAGGCCTAAGCTATTGATCTTCAATACTCTATTTACAGTATTACTAATCGTTTCATTAATTAATGGCTGGGTACCCGCTCCTGTGCTTTTTGTAATTGCAAGTATGGTGGTTTTACTGGTAAACTATCCCAAACTACCCGACCAACAGAAGGTTTTGAAAGCCCACGGAACAAATATCTTCATGGTATCGAGTATGATTTTTGCTGCGGGTATTTTTTCAGGAATTCTTACTGGTTCAAAAATGATTGAAGAAATGGCCAACACTTTGGTCTCTTTGATTCCTCAAAACCATGCAAGTCTTTTGCCAACACTTACAGCCATCACCAGTTTACCGGCTAGCATGTTATTTACGCCCGACGCTTATTATTTTGGTGTTGTACCCATTTTAAGCCAAACTGCCTCTCAATTTGGGATAGATCCACTAGAAATTGGCCGAGCGGCATTGTTGGGTCAGATGACAGTTGGCTTTCCGATTAGTCCGCTTACTGCCTCTACATTTCTATTAGTCGGACTGGCTGAAGTTGACTTGGGAGAACACCAACGCCATACTTTCAAATGGGCATTTGGCACAACCATAGTAATGACCATTGTAGCACTTTTAACTGGGTCGATACATTTATGAAAAACAAAATTAGAATTGGTTGCGGTGCTGGTTTTTCGGGGGATAGAATAGAACCAGCAATCATTTTGGCGAAAGAAGGCAAACTAGATTATTTGGTTTTAGAATGCTTGGCTGAACGAACAATAGCTTTGGCACAAAAAAGAAAAATGGCTGATCCTACGAAAGGCTACGACCCACTATTAGAGCAAAGAATTGAAACCTTGCTACCGCATTTGGTAAAAAACAATATTTGCCTGGTAACCAATATGGGAGCAGCAAACCCAATAGAAGCGGCAAAAAAAGTAATTGAAATTGCTAAAAAACAAGGCTTAAAAGTAAGAGTTGCCGCCGTAAATGGAGACGATTTAACTAACAATTTACGATTTACGAATGACGATTTTTCTGTTTTTGGAAATGAAAATTTTACTCTCGAATTAATAGAAAAACACCAATCTCCAGTAACCAATAACCAGTCGTCAATAATTTCAGCCAACGCCTATCTTGGAGTAGAAGGAATCTTAGAAGCTCTACAAGCTGATGCACAAATAATTATCACAGGAAGAGTAGCTGACCCATCACTATTTCTAGCACCTATGATACACGAATTTGGCTGGAAAACAGACGATTATAATTTGCTTGGAAAGGGAACCGTTATTGGTCATTTGATGGAATGTGCCGGACATATCACTGGTGGATATTTTGCCGATCCTCTCATAAAGCCTGTAGAAAATATGGAAAATTTAGGACATCCTTTTGCAGATGTTTTTGCAGACGGTTCAGCTATTATTAGCAAAGTGGAAGACACTGGAGGTGTTATAAATCTACAAACTGCCAAAGAGCAATTGCTTTATGAGGTAATAAATCCAAATGAATACTATACCCCTGATGTTATTGCCGATTTCACATGTGTAAAATTAGCAGAAGTTGGTAAAAACCAAATAAAAGTGACTGGAGGTGGTGGTAAAACAAAACCTGAAACTTATAAAGTAAGTGTAGGTTATAAGGCTTTTTGGTTGGGCGAAGGGGAGATTTCTTATGCAGGCCCTGCCGCTTTTGAAAGAGCAAAATTGGCCGGTGAAATTATTGAGAAACGATGCCCATTGACTTCCCAAGGAGGTATTTATGATGAAATCAAAATAGATTATATCGGGTTAAATTCAGTTTTTGAAAATAGGTGGCTGAGCGAAGTTGAAGCACCAGTTTCTGAAATTCGTCTTCGAGTTTCTGCAAAAGCCAAAACACAAGCTGAGGCGGCATTGATAGGCGAAGAAGTAGAAGCACTTTATACAAATGGCCCAGCAGGTGGAGGTGGAGTACGCAAATATGTCAATGAAGTAATTGGTATTGCATCAGTATTAGTTGGCAGAAATAAAGTTAAACTAGAAATGCAAATATTTGAAAGTGAATGCGTTTGAAAGCTAACCAGAAATGAAAAAATTATATGAAATAGCTCATAGCAGGGCAGGCGACAAAGGTAATATTTCTACACTTTCGTTGATTCCTTACGACGAAAACGAATACCCTATGCTTTGCCAAAAAGTAACTGTTGAAAGAGTAAAAAAACACTTTGAAGGTATTATTTCAGGAGAAATAGTCCGCTATGAAATGCCGAATGTTTCATCATTACTCTTTGTATGTAATGAGGCATTGGGTGGCGGAGTCACTACTTCACTTCGTATGGATACTCACGGAAAAGCGCTGAGCTATAAACTTTTAGAAATGGAAATTTAGAATAAAAATATGTTAGAAGTAAAAAATAAAGCCAAAGCAAACCTAGAGGTTTTCGCCGAAACTTTAGAAAATTTAGCGAGTGTAGATAGAGACATTCTGGTAGTTACAAGCGATTCTCGAGGATCAGGAAAATTGGTTGCCTTTGGTCAGAAATTCCCAGAACAAATTGTGGAAGTAGGTATAGCTGAGCAAAATTTAGTGGGTGTAGCAGCAGGTTTAGCAAGTATGGGCAAAAAAGTTTTTGCCGTTTCTCCAGCCTGTTTTCTCACTGCCCGAAGTTTGGAGCAAATCAAAAATGATGTGGCTTATTCGGATAATCAGGTAAAATTAATTGGCATTTCTGCAGGGGTAAGCTATGGGGCTTTGGGTACGACCCACCATAGTCTGCATGATTTTGCAGTATTACGAGCTATCCATAACATCACAATTGTTGCTCCATCTGATAATTTCGAAACTTCAGAAGCCATCAAGCAAGCTGCTGAAATGCAAAGTCCGGTTTATATTAGGTTTGGGAAGAAGGTAATGCCAGATTCAATAAGTGATGAGTTAAGAGTGATGAGTGATGAGACCAATGCTTTAAAAAACACTCATAACTCATATCTTATAACTCATAACTATTTCCAAATTGGCAAAGGGCGAATCGTTCGTGAAGGTTCTGATTTAACCTTTATTGCAACGGGCGAAGGAGTTTTACCTGCTTTTGAGGCAGCCGAAATTTTGCAAGAAAAGTCCAATATCTCATGCAAAGTAATCAGTATGCACACCATCAAGCCATTGGATAATGAGTTGATTTTTGAAACCGCTGCGAATGGAAAGCCGATTATCACTGTAGAGGAACATTCAGTCAATGGTGGTTTGGGCGAAGCGGTGGCATCATTGCTTTTCCAAAATGGTTACAGTAATAAATTCAAAATAGTGGGCTTGCCCGATGAGCATACGGTTTCTGGTTCTCAAAATGAGATTTTTGAACATTATGGAATTTCAAAAGAAGGATTGGCTAAAACAGCCATTTTAATGATAAATGATGAACTATAGGTGATGAATTATAACTAAAAATAGCTCTAAAAACTAAAACAAAGATGTTGAAGTATGAAAAATAAATTTAGAAATTCAAGTTTTTGCTTGATAAAACTCATCGTCTATTACTTACCACTTATCACTATTTTTTCACTCACCGCTATTTCTTCTTTTTCTCAAAAAAAAATTGAACAATGGGATAGATTTGAGGCAAGATTTGAGAGCAAATCAAGCAGTAATAGTTTTGTTGGCATAAATTTTAATGCAACTTTTTCAACAAAAGATACTTCCATAACGGTGAATGGGTTTTATGATGGCAACAACACTTTCTTGGTTCGATTCATGCCAGAAAAACTGGGGGCTTGGTCATTCACCACTAAAAGTAATTTGCCAGAACTGAACAATAAAAAAGGGAATTTCGAATGCGTAAAAGCCACTGGCAGCAATCATGGAATGGTGAAAGTGAGCCATACTTACAATTTCAAATATACCGATGGCAAAAACTATTTCCCATTTGGAACCACCGCCTATGCTTGGACGCACATGTCCAACATAATTCAAGAAACCACTCTCAAAACCTTACAAAAATCAGGTTTTAATAAAATCAGGATGGGGGTTTTTCCAAAAAACTATGACTTGGTAAAAGAAGAGCCCGAAATCTACCCCTATTTGATTAAAGAAATCAAAAAAGATGCTTCTGGAAATGAAGTCAAAGCTTGGGATTTCACGCAATTTAACCCCGTTTTTTTTCAACATTTAGAAAAAAGGATTGATGATTTGAGTGATATAGGTATCGAGGCCGACTTAATACTTTTTCATCCTTACGATAAAGGCCGTTGGGGGTTCGATGAAATGCCAATGGAGGCCAATCTTAATTATATCAAATATTTAACCGCTCGATTAGCCTCTTTCCGTAATGTTTGGTGGTCATTGGCCAATGAATATGATTATGTGAAAAGTAAAACCGATGCCGATTGGGAAAAACTCACCAAAGAGGTCGTAAAAAATGACCCCTATCGCCATTTATGCTCAATTCATGGCAGTACAGCCAAGTATTTTGACTATTGGAAACCGGAATTCACACATATTTCTGTCCAGGATGAAGCCCCTGTACTCAATTGGGGGGCCGCTTCAATTGCCCGCAATATTTATAATAAGCCTATTATTTATGACGAAGTGGGCTACGAAGGTAATCTAAAGCACCGCTGGGGTCGTTACAGTGGGGAAGAAATGAATCATCTTATCTGGATGGGAGTTATGGGCGGCACATACGTCACCCATGGAGAATCGTATATGTACAAAGATAATCGAGATACTATATTTTGGGCGAAAGGTGGTGATTTTAAAGGTACTAGTTGGAAGAGAATTGCTTTTTTGAAAACAATTTTAGAAGAAACAGGACCTATTGAAATGGCTGACATAAGTCGGGATTTTAAAACCGCAACTAATGGAAAAGGAACCTATTTGATTTATTTCGGAAAAGAAATGAGCGAAAATTGGCTCTTCAATTTACCTCACAAAAACTCCAATTTTGAACGACCAAAAGCTGGCACGAAATATAAAGTAGAAATCATTGATAC
>JAZKGO010000112.1:13782-20957 GCA_040385875.1 Bacteroidota bacterium | reverse complement strand
TTTACTCCACTATTTTACCATTTTTAGTATTATGCAATTATTAATTATTGTTTATTCAAGGCAAATCAGTATAATTTTAAGAGTACAATTGTATATATTGTGATCAATTATCCTAACCCAATTTATTTTAATCAATTAATTATCTTCTTAACTAAATGTATAAAAAATGAAAACAAATTTCTACCAATGTAAACCATTGGGATTTTTAATCCTGTTGTTATCCATTTCATGGGTATCATTTAGCCAAACCAATAGCGTATCCGGCAAAGTCACTGACGACAAAGGAGAAACTATTGTTGGGGCGAGTATTGCAATAAAAGGTACCTCTCGTGGTACTACTAGTGATGTGAACGGAAGATATAAGTTGGATACGCCTGTAAATTCAACATTAATATTTTCATTTGTTGGCTTTGATACCCAAGAGATTGCTGTGGGTACTAAAACTGTGATTGATATTGCTTTTGATTCAAAAACAAATCAATTACAAGATGTTGTGGTAATCGGTTATGGTACGCAACGCAAGTCGGATTTAACAGGTTCTGTGGGCTCGGTGAAAGCCGATCAGTTATTGGAGAGACCTGTTCCTTCTCTAAACCAAGGCCTTTCGGGTAGAATTGCCGGTGTGCAAGTGAATAATAACTCTGGCCGTCCAGGTGGTAGAACTACCATTCGTGTTCGTGGTTTTAGTTCAATTAACTCTTCAAACAACCCACTTTATGTAGTTGATGGCGTAATGCTTCCTCAAGGAAATCAAAATCAATTTAGCTCGGCTATTGATTATTTGAACCCTAATGACGTGGCTTCTGTGGAAGTTTTGAAAGATGCTTCCTCAACTGCGATTTATGGTGCTAGAGGTGCTAATGGTGTAATTTTGGTTACAACTAAAAAAGGCAGAAATGGTGAAGGCACAGTTACTTACAACTCTGATTTTAGTGTAAATGTAATTGGGCCTCACAAACCAGACGTTTTGAATGCGAAGGAATATGTAGCTGTGGAAGATTTGGCTTGGAAAAATATGGAAAAATATGATCCAACAGGTTGGGCAGCAGGAAAATGGGCTTATTTGAACCCTAAATTGCGTAGAATTGATCCACGTGTTTGGGATGCATCCGGCAACCCACTTTTTGATACAGATTGGTTCAAAGCAACTTCTCAAACTAAGCTTTCTCAAAACCACCAATTAGGCTTTAGTGGTGGAACTGACCGTACTCAATATTCATTTTCATTGGGGTATCGTGACGATCAAGGTCTTTTAAAAACTACTTATATGAAACGTTACTCGGGAAGATTCACGATTGACGATCAAATAAAAAAATGGTTGAAAGTAGGTGGTACGTTGGCTTACAACTTACAATCTGAAAATTTATCAGATTTGAACGATGCGGTTTCTCGTCAAATTGTGGAAGATTTCCCTTTTTTACCTACAAAATATGCTGACGGAACTTATGCAAACAACAGAGAATTCCCTTTTGCAGAAGGTACAATGAGTTCGCTTCACAGACTGATGGGTAGAAAGTTTATTTTGAATACGCAAACTACTACTGGTAGCATGTATTCAAATATTACTTTTGCCAAAGGTTTGGAAATGAAAACGGTGTTGGGTGCAAACATAATGACTCAGGAAAACAACCAATCTCAAACTCGTACTTTGAACATCGGTGGTAATGGAAATGCTTCTGTTAACAATCAGAGAGAGACTTTCTGGTCACTTGAAAACTATTTGACTTATACCAAAGACATCAACGAAAACAATTCTGTTACAGCTTTGGCGGGTATTTCGTGGCAACAAACTGATTTCTTTTCAATTGGAGCAAGTATCAATAATTTTGCAACTGACTATTTTGGTTTCAACAACTTAGGTGCTGGTGCTACAAACCCAGCTGTTGGTTCAGGAGCTTCAAGGTTCGCTTTTAACTCTTATTTTGGTCGTATAAATTATAGCTTGAATAACAAGTATTTGCTTACTGTTACTGGCCGTGCGGATGGTTCGTCACGATTTGGAGAAAATGATAAATTTGCATTTTTCCCATCAGGAGCTTTGGCTTGGAGAGTATCTGAAGAAGATTTCTTGAAAGGAAATGAAGTAATTTCAAACTTAAAATTACGTACTAGTTATGGCTTAACAGGTAATTCAGAAATACCTTCGTATTCGTCGCTTTCATTGTTGAGTTCAAACTATGCAACTATTTATAACGATCAGCGTGTTTCAGGTACTGGTCTTTCTCGCCTTGCCAACCCTGACTTGAAATGGGAAAAAACAGCACAAACCGACATCGGTTTGGAGCTTGGTTTATTGAACAACAGAATTAACATTGAAGCAGATTATTACTATCGTTTAACAACAGACATGCTTTTGGATGCACCAGTACCACAAACTAGTGGCTATGGTACAATTAGAAGAAACGTAGGTTCGATGGAAAATAAAGGTATTGAATTGGCTATCAATTCAATGAACGTAAACACTGGAGGTTTCAGTTGGAATACTAGTTTCAATATTTCTTTCAACAAAAACAAAGTACTTTCATTGGCTACACCGTCTGATATTTTCAACGTTGGTGGGCCAAATTTTACCAATCCAACTAACATTATCCGTATTGGTGAGCCAGTTGGATCATTCTGGGGCTTAACTAGATTGGGTATTTGGAGTGAAGCTGAAAGAGATCAAGCAGCTAAATTTACAAGTTATAGAAACGGCTTAACTGTATTGCCGGGTGATATCAAATACAAAGATTTCAATGGCGACAATGCAATCACTGATGCAGATAGGTCTATAATCGGTAATGGTAGCCCTAAGTTTTGGGGTACATTCTCAAACACTTTCAAATACAATAGATTCGATCTTACGTTGGATTTGCAGTACAGTGTGGGCAATGATGTAATGATGATGAACCTACACGCAAGTGAGGATCGTCAAGCATTGGCAAACAGTTATTCATCAGTATTAGGTGCATGGACCCCACAAAACCAAAACTCTATGATTGCTGAAATACGTGATACAAGAGCTGGTTATGTCACAAACGTGGACACATGGTGGATCAAAGATGGTTCTTTCCTTCGTGGTAGAAATTTGCTTTTGGGTTATAATTTCCCACCAGCTGCAACTAGTAAAATGAAAATGAGCCGATTGAGAGTTTATGCTTCTGCTCAAAACTTCTTTTTATTATTGAAAGATAAAATTGTAAGTGATCCTGAGGTTACTCCTACTAATCAAGGCAATGGCAATAGTGCGTTCTCACAAGGAATGATTTGGCACAATTATCCAAAACCTACTACTTATATGTTAGGCTTACAGGTAGCATTTTAATTTTTCCTAAATAAATGATTTTTCATTTGTGTGAAAAGGGTAAAGCTCTCAAATAGAGATAATTAATCTAGATTTTTCGACCAAATGAGAATAAATAATAAAATTTTATAATCATGAAAAAAACAATTTTTAATAAAGCAATAAAACCATTATTAGTAGTATTTCTAGTGGTAGGAAATTGGAGTTGTACTGATTTCTTAGACGAACAAGCACCTTCAAACCTTACTCCCGAAAGCTTCTACACTATTCCAGATCATGCGGAGGCAGCAGTTGCTTCTGTTTACGCCGACCTAAGGTTTTTGGGAAATGGAAATGGTATTTTTTCAAGCAATTGGCAGCTTTTAGAGGCTCTAACGGGTACTTCAACTACTGAAACCGCTCAGAATTCAGATTTGAATAACCTTTACGGTTTGGTACACGATGGCAATACTGGCCATGTGGTAGCTTTTTGGAACGGCCTTTACAAAGTAATTGCACAGGCCAACCAAGTAATTGAAAAAGTACCGCCTATCACGCCTATGCCAGATGCACAGAAAAAGAAAATTTTGGGAGAAGCCAAATTTTTGAGAGCACAAGCTTATTTTACAGCAGTACGTTTATGGGGTGATATTCCTTTGATCACCTTGCCACAAACGGCTGGTTCTGAGGATTTTTTGCCAACTAGGGCACCACAAGAAACGGTTTATAACTTAATTGTTGCTGATTTGCTAGAAGCCGAGGCTGCTGGCCTATCTTGGATGGATGTTTCTGGCAGAGTTGGTTTGGCCGCTGTTAAAGCCCAATTGGCTAGAGTTTATTTAACAATGGCGGGCTTTCCTTTAAACAAAGGTGCATCGCATTATAAGCTTGCTGCTGATAAAGCAAATGAAGTGATTACTTACGCAAAAGCAAATCCAACGGTGATAAATTTGTTCCCAACTTATATGGATGTACATAATGAAAGTACGAAAAACAGAGTTGAGCATTTGTTTATGATTCAGTACAATACTTTGGTGGCGGGTAATCCGATGGGAAATTTCTTCCCTAACTTTAAGCCTGTTACCTATAACGGCCCTGGTGGTACTGGTAGTAGTGTGCCAACACAAAGTTTTTATAAATCATACGAAGCTGGCGATTTGAGAGCAAAAAATCAGGAGGGTTATTTCTATACTAGCTATTATACAAATGGAAATGGGGCACCTTTTGAGTTGAATGCACCTTATGTATTTAAGCATTTTAATACCAAAGCCAATGGTTTTGCAGGCGCAGCAGGTACAAGACTTGATAATCTGAACGTTCCACAGATTCGCTATGCTGAAGTACTTTTGATGTTTGCAGAAGCTCAAAACGAGGTAAGCGGTCCCAATCAAGATACTTATGATGCGTTGAAAAAAATCAGAGATCGAGCTACTTTAACTACGCCAGATTTAGGTACTTATACCAAAGATAGCTTCCGTGATGCAGTTTTAACTGAGCGTTGGCATGAGCTTTGTTACGAGCAAATCACTTGGTTTGATATGGTACGTTTACGTAAAGCTTTCAACGAAACTACTCTTAAATTCGAGAATTTCGTAGGTCACGTAAACTTAAGTTCAAATAAGCCATTACAACAAAAACACTTGCTTTTACCTCTTGGAGTGCAAGAAATGTTGAACAATCCTAATTTGAAGCCTCAGAATCCTGGGTACTAATAATTATTAGGTTTAGATTATAGTAAAACACCCCAATAGATTTGAAAAATCTCTATTGGGGTGTTCTTTTTATATTGCAAATGGGATTACTCTGCCACTAACTTATCAATCATTAGATTAAAATCTTCGCTCCATTCTGTATAATAAACACCAGTACTTGGGCCAGAAAAACCAGTGTGAATATTTCGTACTACTCCCTTTTTATCAATGATAATTGTGGTCGGAAATCCTAAAACGTCATTCAACATTGGCAGGCTTTTGGCTGCTTCATCCCCGCCTTTTAAACCCGCCAAAAGTACAGGATAATTCATAGCTAATTTTTGCTTCATTTTATCAATTTTAGGCCCTGCCACTGTTAAATCGGTACTTTTCTCGTAAGAAAGACCGATAATTTCAATTCCTCTATTTTTATTTTTATCATACCATGGTGCCAAATATTTGGTCTCGTCCATACAATTTGGACACCAAGTACCCATCAATTGAACAATTTTCACTTTACCTTCAAATTGCTTATCATTAATATTTACCATTTTACCTTGGGTATCAGGAAATGTGAATTCCACTTTTGAATAACCAGGTTTCAAATAGGTAAGCTTATTCACATCTGGAAGTGCTGCCTTTGGATCTAAATTAGCAGTCCAATTTTCCAAGCTATGAATATTACTCCAAAATTGACCATTCAATTGGTCTCCCACTTTTTTAGCTTTGAATAAAAATAAGTGCGTGCCATCAAAACAAGAAAGCTTTAAGCTATCGCCATCCACGATTCCCTCCAAATATCTATAATCACCTGTAGTGGTGAGAAAGGTACCTGTCACTTTATTACCCACTTGATCAAATAAACCCACTGACTCGGTGATATCTTTGCCATCTTTGGAAACAAAATTGACGGCCCATTTACCATTAACATTCGCTACTTTTTCAGCTGATTCTGACTTAAATCGCTCTTTTATTCCTTTCTCCGCCACAAATGTTGAGTGGATAAATTTTTTGGCACCCACATAACGCTCCCATTGCCCAGTCATTTTATTGCCTTCGATTTTGGCGGCAATTTTGGCATCAAATATTTCAATCGACATCAAAATTGAGTCATTTTTGATGATTGGGTCATCCAATTTGAGCCTTTCGGCTCCATTAATTGCAAAAGCTTCATAGCTGGTAGAATCCGCTTTTTTCAAAAATTCAATATGAAAGGGCAGCTCTCCGCCATCGGTATTGATAGCTGCTCTCCAGCTGCCAACGATTTCTGGACTCTCTTTTTTGGTGCATGAAAGAATGAGTTCATTTACAATTGTAAATAGCAATACAGAAAATAATATTTTATATTTCATTGATTTTCAGGTATATAAATTTATTTTGTTTAAAATGTTAAATAACGCCTTAATTGTTTTGCAAAATCTATTAAATTTGTAAAGTGTGCTCATTTCATCAAGCGTTATTTTTTTAACACATAAAATTACCAATAAATTCAAGAGAACTAAGGTATTTTTCGATTGAATTTGTTGCAAAATCAAAAATTAGCTCCTGCATAAAATGGCCGAGTATCATATTCCAGTTCTATATAACGAATGCCTCGAGGCATTAAATATTCAACCAGATGGAGTTTATATCGATGCTACTTTTGGCGGGGGTGGTCATAGTAGAGGTATTTTGGAAAAACTGGGCCCCAACGGAAAGCTATACTCTTTTGACCAGGATCAAGATGCCAAAGTCAATGCCGAAGACCTTAAAAACGATAAAAGATTCACTTTCATTGCCGCTAATTTCAGACATATTGCCAAATATCTGAGGATGTTTGGTATAAAAAAGGTGGATGGAATATTGGCCGATTTGGGGGTCTCCTCTCACCAAATTGATGAACCGAGTCGAGGCTTTTCGACCCGATTTGATGGGCCACTTGACATGCGAATGAACAGAAGTTCTGAGCTATCAGCCTTTGAGGTAATCAATAAATATTCCGAAAAAGATTTGCATAAAATATTGGGCATGTATGGCGAAGTGAAAAATGCAAAAACTTTGGCCGCTTCCATTGTGGTGGCAAGGACCAATCAAAAAATCGAGTCAATAGCAGACCTTAAAAAAATTCTAAATAAATATACCCCTAGAGGCAAAGAAAACAAATATTTGGCACAAGTTTTTCAGGGTATTAGAATAGAGGTAAATCAGGAATTGGAAGCTTTAAAAGAATTTTTAATGGAAGC
>JAZKGO010000112.1:0-13682 GCA_040385875.1 Bacteroidota bacterium | reverse complement strand
TTAAATAACTGTATATCAAATATTTACAGTAAATGGCAAAGAATACTTTTAAAATACAGCCTGTTGAAAAACAACCAAAACCAAATCGGTTTACGCTTTGGTTGGCTCGTGTTTTAAATATTGAGGGGCTTGTAATGGGCCTTCCCGCACATTATCTGTATTATGGTATTTGGATGTTTTTTCTAACCATTTCTTATATCTATTTTTCCCATAAATACGAAAATAACATCCGAGAAATAGAAAAGCTAAAAACTGAAATTGACGAAAAAAGATCAGAATATATCAGTAAAAAAGCCAGCTTTATGAAAGAGACTAAAAAGTCGGAAATTCTCAAAAAAGTGGCTCCTTTTGGATTGGAAGAAAACTTAGTAGCCCCTCAAAAGATAATTGTAAAATCAAATGATTAGTTTACTAAAATATTCAAGCAATGGCTTAGATTTCAATAAAAATATTTCATAAAAATGGCTTCCATTAAGCAAAGTATTATTTATAGGGTTTGGATAGTAATTATTTTTCTTGGATTACTCGCTCTTACTATTATTGGTCGTATCGTTTTTATCCAACGAGTGGAAGGTAAAAAATGGCTAAAAATGATGGAAATTTCATCCATCATGGAAAGGAGTATTCCAGCAATAAGAGGGAATATTTTATCAGACAATGGGAGCTTATTGGCCACCTCACTACCAAAATACAGAATTGGCTTTGACCCCAATGTAGGTGCTGATATGGATAGAAAAGATAAAAGCAAAGCCAATATCAAACTTTTTAATGATAAAGTAGATTCATTATGCCTTGGTCTGAGTACTATTTTTACAGATAGAACTCCTAATTATTTTAAAAAGAAAATTTTCGAGGCAAGGAATACATGGGTGCCTCAAACTAAAGAGGAAATTGCGAATAAAAAGGGTAAAAGGCATCCTTTTGTAATTTTAGATAAAAGGTATATTTCTTTTGAAGATAGAAAAAAACTGGAAAAAATTCCTTTGGCCAAAGAGCATAAACTAAAAGGAGGGGTGGTAATAGAACGGATTGACCAGAGAGCACATCCTTTTGATAATATGGGGCTGCGAACCATCGGATATTTGTTGGAAAAAGAGGGTAAAGGGGTTGGAATTGAAAAAAGCATGGAAAACTATCTTGTGGGCCGACCAGGAAAGGGTATTTTTGAAAAATTGAAGGGCAACAATATTTGGAAACCCATTGAAGACAGCCCCGAAACTAAACCTATCCCAGGAAGTGATGTATATACCACATTAGATGTAAATATTCAGGATGAAGCGGAGACAGCTTTGCGTAAAGCAGTTGAGTTGTACCAGCCAAATTATGCCTCAGCAATTGTAATGGAGGTAAAAACTGGTGAAATTAAGGCAATGGCCAATCTTAGTTTCTCCAAGAAAGAAAATGCTTACACCGAAAACTTCAATTATGCGGTGGCAGGTAGCACCATTCCGGGATCAACCATCAAATTACCCACAATGTTGGCTTTGCTTGAAGAAGGAATTAATCCAAATGATAGCGTTGAAACTGGTACTGGCACCTTCCCCTATAAAGGTGAGATACTATCCGACAGCAAAAATGGTGGATTTGGGACTATTTCGGTCCAACAGGTTTTTGAGAAATCTTCCAACATTGGCATAGTAAAATTGGCACTTAAAACCTTCGGCCAAAATGAGCAAAAATATTTTGATTATCTCAAAAAATATCGATTGGATCAGAAGCTTGGTTTTCAAATAAAAGGGGAAGCTTCTCCAATATTTTATATGCCTGGCCACAGACTCTATAGCAACTTTTCGCTCCCTTATACTGCCTTTGGGGGTATCGAATCGAGTCTCACCCCGTTGCAAATGCTTACCTTTTATAATGCAATTGCCAACGATGGCTATTGGATACAGCCAATAATAGTTAAATATATCAAAAAGGGTGACAAAATTGAGGTTGATTTTACTGAATCGCAAAGAAGGTCAGATGAACCAATCGCCTCCGCTTCTGCCATTAAAAAAGTAAAAAAAATGTTGGAAGGGGTGGTTGAAAGAGGCACCGCTAAAGAACAGAAAAGTAGCATCTACCGCTTTGCTGGCAAAACCGGCACTTCAAAAAAATTGGTGAATGGTTCATTTGGAGAGGGCATTTATTATACCGCTTTTGCAGGCTATTTCCCAGCGGAAAATCCCAAATACAGTTGTATAATTGTAATTGATGAGCCAAAAGGAAAGAACTCAGAAGAATTATATGCGGGGGATGTAGCCGCTCCCGTTTTCAGACAAATTGCCGACCATGTTTATGCCGATGACTTAGCGATGAATAATAATATCAAACCTGAAAAGAATTCAAAGTCGAATATTAAAGGACTTCAGGTTGCGCTCAATGAAGATTTTGAAACGGTAAACTCCCAAAAAATATTTAACAATACCAAATTAAAAAAAGCAAATATTAATGTGAACCCTCTGGTAAAATCAGAAAAAAATACAATGCCCAACGTGATTGGATTACCACTTAGAGATGCGCTCTATGTACTTGAAAACAAGAACTTTAAGGTGAAATATACTGGAATGGGAAAAGTGAAAAAACAATCGATTCCTGCTGGATCATTGGTTCGAAATTATAGTTATGTTCATTTGGATTTGTAATAAGGAAGAGAAAATATGTCGCAAATACTAAAAAATATACTGAATAATATCTCAATTGAGGCCGTAATCGGAAGTACTGATATTGAGATTGAGGCACTTCAAATAGACTCTCGAAAAGTAGAAGAGGGACATCTATTTTTTGCAATAAAAGGCACACAGACTGATGGCCATCAATACATTAGCCAAGTAATTGAAAAAGGTGCTAAGGCTGTTATATGTGAAGTTTTTCCTGAAATAACCACTCCAAATATTACCTATATTCAAGTAAAAGATTCAGGAGAAGCATTAGGCTGGGCAGCATCTAATTTTTACAACAACCCAAGCAAAAAGCTAAAATTGGTTGGGGTAACTGGAACAAACGGCAAAACCACGAATGTTACTCTACTTTTCAATTTGTTCAGAAAATTGGGCTATTCAACAGGCTTGCTCAGCACAGTACAAAATCAAATAAATGAAAAGATTGTCCCTGCCACACATACCACTCCAGACCCGATAAATCTTAATAATTTGCTGGCTGAAATGGTGAAAACGGGATGTAGTCATTGCTTCATGGAAGTGAGCTCTCATGCGGTAGTACAGCATAGAATTACTGGCCTAAGTTTTGCTGGCGGTATTTTTACCAATATCACTCATGACCATCTTGACTTTCATGAAACTTTTGATAACTATATCAAAGCCAAAAAAGGCTTTTTTGATAATCTCCCGAAAGACGCCTTTGCACTCGTAAACCGAGATGATAAACGAGGGATGGTAATGGTTCAAAATACAAAAGCAGCGGTCAAAACTTTTTCGCTCGATACCATTGCAGACTTTAAAGGCAAAATATTATCGGACTCTATGTTTGGCTTGCAAATGCAAATCAACGGAATTGAAATACATTTTAAATTGATTGGTACTTTCAATGCCTATAATTTATTGGGCGTATATGGTGCGGCCGTTTTATTAGAAGAGGATTCGGAAGAGGTTTTGACTCAACTTTCGGGCTTGGATACGGCTCCTGGTCGCTTTCAACAAATTATTGGGCCTAATGAATTAGTTGGAATAGTGGATTATGCTCATACTCCCGACGCTTTAGAAAATGTATTGAAAACAATCAAAAATCTGAGACAAGGAAATGAGCAAATTATCACAGTAGTGGGCTGTGGAGGCAACAGAGATGCCACCAAAAGACCCATTATGGCCGAAATTGCCTGTAAGTTTAGCAATAAAGTAATACTCACTTCGGATAATCCACGATTTGAGGACCCTGCTGAAATCTTGGAACAAATGAGAAAAGGGGTGCCGCCTATCGATTTTAAGAAGACTAAAATTATTCAGGACCGTAAAGAGGCCATTAAGACCGCAGTAGAAATGGCCAGCCCAACTGATATTATTTTGGTGGCGGGCAAGGGACATGAAACTTATCAGGATATTAGAGGCGTTAAGCACCATTTTGATGATACTGAAGAGGTAAAATCGGCCTTTATGAAAGTACAATAATATTAATTTTTAGACGAACAATTAATGAATTTACAACCCACTCATTTACAATCTGATCTGATTAAACTAATCCCTCTTCAAGAAAAAGACTTTGATCAACTATTTGAAGTGGCTTCTGACCCATTAATTTGGGAGCAACATCCCACCAGAAACAGATATCAAAAAGAAGTGTTTCAGTCTTTTTTTGATGGAGGCATCGAATCGAAAGGAGCCTTTTTAGTGATTAATCTAGCCACTGGAGCCATTATTGGTAGCAGTCGTTATTATGATTTGGATCCTGAAAATAAAAGTGTGGCGATTGGGTATACCTTTATTTCGAGGCAATATTGGGGCAAAAATTTTAATCGGTCCTTAAAAAATTTGATGATCAATTATGCCTTCGAATCGGTAGATTCGGTCATTTTTCATATTGGTGAAAATAATATTCGCTCACAAAAGGCAATTGGGAAAATTGGTGCCGAGAAAATAGGTGAAGAAACCATGACTTATAATGGTGACCTTCAATCAAACCTTAATTTTGTGTATAGAATCACGAAGCATAATTGGAAAAGCCTCCATAAAAGTTAATCAATTAGAATTATTAAGTGGTTTAAATTTAAATGAACATTTTTTAATAAATTGCCAATAATATCCCCCGAAACTATATTTCTATGCTTTATTATCTATTCGAATATTTAGACAAACATTTCAGTTTTCCTGGAGCTGGAGTGTTTCAATATATTACCTTCAGAGCCTTTGCGGCCATTTTTACTTCCTTAATTATAGGTGCAATATTTGGACGAAGAATTATCAACCATCTTCAAAAATTACAAATCGGAGAAAGTATTCGTGACCTTGGCTTAGAGGGTCAGATGCAAAAAAGAGGAACTCCTACTATGGGAGGTTTTATTATTTTAGCTGCTTTAATGATTCCTGTTTTGCTTTTTGCCCAATTACATAACGTCTATATTATTCTGATGATTACCGCTACTCTTTGGACTTGTGGAATCGGTTTCATTGATGACTATATTAAGGTTTTCAAAAAGGATAAGGAAGGTTTGCCTGGCAAATTCAAAATTGTAGGACAAATTGGTTTAGGCCTGATTGTGGGGCTCACTATGTTTTTCAATGACAATATAAAAGTGAGAGAGTATAGCACCAAAATTGGAAATGGAATCACTGAATCAAGCAGTTATATCGATGTAAAATCGTTAGTAACGAATGTTCCTTTTATGAAAAACAATGAAATTGATTACAACCATTTGTTACCATTTGTACCAGAGGAATATTCGTGGATAATCTATACGATTATTGTTATTTTTATCATTACAGCAGTTTCAAACGGAGCCAATATCACCGATGGGATTGATGGATTGGCTGCTGGCACTTCGGTAATAATTATGCTTTGCTTGGGGATATTGGCCTATGTATCAGGCAATAAGGTCTTTTCGCAATACTTAAATATTTTTTATATCCCCTATTCTGGAGAGCTGGTAATTTTTGTAGCCGCTTTTGTAGGAGCATTAATCGGTTTTTTGTGGTATAATGCCTACCCTGCTCAAGTATTTATGGGCGATACAGGCAGTTTAATGATTGGAGGCGTAATTGCCACTCTTGCCATTGCCATTCGGAAGGAGCTTTTAATTCCAGTACTTTGTGGTATATTTTTGGTGGAGTTGCTTTCAGTTATGATTCAAGTGTCGTACTTCAAATATACCAAACGAAAATATGGCGAAGGCCGAAGGATTTTTAAAATGTCACCATTGCATCATCATTTTCAAAAGAAAAATTACCATGAAGCGAAAATTGTAACCCGTTTCTGGATTATTGGTATTTTATTAGCCGTAGTTACTTTGGTTACATTGAAATTACGATAATCACAAAAAATTAACCAAAAAAGGCCTCAAAATTAATTTTGAGGCCTTTTTTGGTTTTAAGTGAAAATACTTTTCTATTTCATAATGGGTACCACAATTTTGGTGGTATCCCAAGCCAAAACCATGGCCATCATTGGGCTATCTACAAATGAAATATCAAATTGCTCCACCGAAGTCTCAGTTTTTTCGACTGGCACCACTACTTGCAAAGCATCACTATCCGCCTCACGACTTGCTCCATCTTGGTTTACCCCCCACATATAATCTTTTTTATTAAAAATCACTGTCCAACTCTCCTTTTCAGGAATGGTCCATAAAGTATAATGCCCAGCAGGCAATACCTTGTCGCCAATCGTTAAATCATTATCCGTATCAAATGTAGTGGCTTCGTTGGCACCTGTACGCCATACTTTGCCGAACGGCTCCAACTTTCCAAAGATTTCTCTTCCTCTCTTGGATGGTTTGCAATATTTTACAGTAATATTTACTCCGTTTGAATAAGTAGCTGTCGCTTCTGGACTTGCCTTTTTGGTATTGTATTGCATAAATTTGAATGCGATAAATAGCACTACAACCAAAATACCTACACCTATCAAGATTTTCTTCAATGTTTTATTCATTTTTTTAGTTTAAATATGTGAAAATGATCGTAAAAGTATTGATTTACAGATAAAAAGCAAAATAGCAATACTTTTAAATAAACTCAATTGTAAAAAATATTTCGAATAAATTTACATTTCTATCAAGCTATAATCATTTTAATAGATACCGCTTACATAATTTATAATGCTATTTTCTTATACTTAACATTAAATTATTAGCTTTGAAAAAGCAATTCAAATTTATTAAATGGCATACCTTTCTGAACACCTTCCCGCACTTTCGGCAGAAAAGGCTGCCCATTTGTTGAGAAGAGTTACTTGCGGGCCAACAAAATCTGAAATTTTACAGTTTACCAATCTTACTGCAAGCCAAGCCTATCAAACATTACTCAACAATATTGTCCTAAACCCTTCAGAACCAATTATTTTGGACGAGGGCTCAGCCTATTATAAACAAACATTTGTTACAGGTCCTTTTCGAGGAGAAGATAATTTTGTTTGGAGTTCTTACATCAAATATTGGTGGGAGGCACAGATTGTTCAACAAGATACCCCTCCAAGTCTTTTGGAAAAATTAGCCATTTTTTGGCAAAATCATTTCGTAACCACCAGAGAAATTGTAAGTGATTATCGTTTTATTTGGCGATACTTAAACACTATTCGTACCAATTCGTTGGGCAATTTTAAGGTTTTTGTCAAAGAAATCACAAAAGACCCTGCAATGTTACTCTACCTCAATGGGAACGAGAATGTGAAGGGTAGTCCAAATGAAAACTATGCCCGTGAATTACAAGAACTTTTTACTGTTGGTGAAAAAGATTTTAATGGAAATTTGAACTATACTGAAGACGACGTAAAGGCCGCCGCTAGAGTGCTTACAGGTTGGCAATTTACCAATTATTGGTATGAAGGCTCCACTAGTTTTGGCTCTGAATTTGTATTAAATAATCATGATATTACTGATAAATTATTCTCAGAAAATTATAATAATACTCTCATAAATGGTGAAAATACAGCCAATGGAGGTGATTTAGAGTTGAATATGTTAGTGGATATGCTCATGGATCATCCAGAAGCAGCTAAATTCATTTGCAGAAAATTATATAAGTGGTATATCAACCCCGCTGTTAGTCAAGATATTGAGACAAATGTAATTATACCACTAGCCGATTTTTTCAAAAGCCCAGCCAACAATTTTGCAATTGAGCCAGTCCTAAAAAAGTTATTGATTTCTGATGTATTTTATGATGAAAATAATATTGGAGCCATCATCAAATCTCCAGTAGAATTAGCTGCGGGATCATTGAGGCATTTTGGAATGCAAGTACCTGATATGCAGAATGATAGCATATCTTTTAGAAAATATTTTGAATATTTAGATTGGCAATTGTATTCGATGCAAATGAGCCTACTTGATCAGCCATCGGTATTTGGCTGGGAGCCTTATTATCAATCAGCACTTTCAAGGGCATGGATTGCTTCCAGCACGATTGCCCTCAGATATAATTATACTGATCAATACATCTGGGGCTGGTACGATATTTCACCAACCTATGATTTGGGTATTAATTTGGTGGAATGGGCCATTTCACTACAGCCAAATTTCTTGATTGTAACGAATACCTCAACTGATAATATTACAGTGCTAGACGTGTTGGAGAGTTTCACTCATAAACTTTTTGTAAGTCCACTATTCCAAGCCCAAAAAGATTTTTTGGTTGATACGATTATGATGCAAGGTTTACCTAGAAACTCTTGGCTCTTTGAATGGCGAGCATTTCGAATTGCCTCAAAAAATATTGCAGATGGTATCGACGATGCTACTTATACCGACAAGTTCAATGGTATACGCTGGCGGTTACAAATGCTAATGCGATACCTGCTTAGAATGGCTGAATACCAGGTTTATTAGTAGACAAAACAAAGTTTGATTTTAAAAATAAATATTCATTACTACACATAATAATTAGGTTAAAATCTTGATATTAATCAGATGAAAAGAAGGGATTTTTTGGCGGCTAGCTCCTCATTTTTATTGCCTTTGACGGTCAATGGTTTAAGTATCAAAGCATTCAACGAAAACTCGACTTTAGTCAAATCATTAAAAAATACTGCAGCCTTAAACTCAGATCGAATATTAGTGATGATTAATATGATTGGTGGCAATGATGGTTTAAATACCGTTATCCCATTAGATCAATACAGTGCTTATCAATCGTTGAGGAGCAATATTGCTATTCCAGAATCTAGTGTTTTGCCATTATCAGGCAACCTTGGGACTGGCTTGCACCCGGCCATGACTGGCCTTAGGAATATGTATGATGAGGGAAAACTTTCCATAATCCATTCAGTAGGCTATCCTAATCCCAACCAATCGCATTTCCGATCAGCCGAAATTTGGATGTCAGGTGTCGACTACAATCAATATGATTCCTCGGGATGGATGGGACGTTATTTGGGTAATCGCTATGAAGACTATCCAAATGGCTACCCTAATCAGACCATGGAAGATCCTATCGCTTTGCAAATTGGTTATATTGCCACCCCAACACTGCAAGGCAACTCACAATCAATGGCTGTAACGATTGACTCACCTGATAATTTTTATCAACTAATTGGCGGGGCTGAAGCTTCTCCTCCATCCAATATTCCGCCCCTACAAACGGGCGAGCAAATAGCTTTCATAAGACAACAGCAGGCTTTGGCGGTGGGATATGCCTCTGAAATAAAGGCTGCGGCAGATGCAGGTCAAAATCTGGCGACTTACCCTTCCGTATTTGAAAATAATGACCTAGCCAATCAGTTAAAAATAGTGGCTAGACTTATACATGGGGGACTTAAAACTAAGATATTTTTTGTTACACAATACGGTTATGATACGCATTCAACTCAAGTAGATTCTTCTGACAATCGTGAGGGGCAACATGCTTATCTCTTGAGTAAACTATCAGTGGCCATTAGCACTTTTCAGCTCGATTTACAATTGCAAGGCAATGCTGATAAAGTAGTGGGGATGACCTTTTCAGAATTTGGGCGGAGGGCCACATCCAATAGTTCAAAAGGTACTGATCATGGGGTGGCTGCTCCAATGTTCGTATTTGGTAATGGTGTAAAAAAGCAAACCATAGGAAATAATCCTAATCTCACCACTGGCCTTTTACCAGAAAATCCGCCACCTTGGGAAACAGGCCGTGACATAAAAATGCAGGTTGATTTCAGAAGGGTTTATAACGACATATTGGCTGATTGGTTTGGAACGGCACAATTAACTACTAACAACCTACTTTTCAGAAATTTTGATACAATTACTTTATTTACCGATACGGTAGATAGTTTGTCTAATGGAAACTGGGAAGATAGTAATATCTGGACAGTCGCCCGAAAACCCATGGCACATGAAGTAGTGAAAATAAAAGCAGGCCATTCAGTTAGTCTTAATGAAAACTCAACTGTTAAAGACCTGATTTTGGAAGGAAGCTTAACATTTGAAGGGAATTCTAATTTAAATTTCGGGGAATAAAATAACCTATCTTGATTGAACTATTTAGGCACGTTTCCACAAGCATCATTTAAATTTTTTTTAATGATGGAGCGTTTCAAAGTATTTTATTATCAGTGACATTATGAGGAAAAGTTGGTTTTGGGGGCTCTGCCACATTTTTTTCTCCTTTTCTTCGTCTTAATTCAAGTTTCAAACTTTCTTCTCCTTTTCGCATTGCCCATAAATGATTGGCCGAAAAAGCAGGTTTCATAAGCCAAGAAAGTTTTTTCAAAATTGGTTTGGTTGCTTCTATTCGCCAATCATAAGTAATGTTACAACCATTTTCGGAGGGTTCAAAAATCCATTTCCCACCTCCAATAAAATCGCCAATCGCTTGAATTTCTAGTGAATGTGGCTTATCTACTTTTATCACTTTAAACTTCCAACGTAAAGTATAAGGCAGCCAACCTTTCGTGTATAATTCAACCAATTTATTTAAACCGCCCTCACCCCCTTTTTCCAAAACTTTTAGGTCTAAATAAACCGATGGCCACCATTGAGTAAGCCTATTGGAATCACTAATAATTTCGTACACTTCCTCTGGTGTGGCCTCCACTTGCCAATGGGTAATAAATTGATATTCAGATGATTTCATTATGTTTTAACAATTAATATTTAAATTTAAAAAACTTGAGAATAGTTACCTAGTTAGCATCGACAAATTTTAGATTTTGCTAATAGTAATTGTTTGTTGATATTTTCTACTAACAAGAATGGGACTATATAGCTTTGGCCAAACCTTAAATTTGGTTTTTCCTCATGTTTTTTATTTCGATTAAGTAGTTTAGATTTACTTATTATATACTATTTTCACTTACAAATAGATTCATTTTTGTTAACCAATTAGTTAAGCCATTACCCTATATGTTCACTTATAACCCCAAAGATTGGTGGAAATTGATTTTTTATTTTCAAAAGACCGATACCTTCAGAAAGCTATTACCGGCCATGTTAGGTGTAATGGCTTATACAACCGTTTTCTATTATATTGAAAATGAAGTATTGCATCTATCAGCCATTAAAAACCCCATTGCAGTGCATTCTTTGGTGGGTTTTGTCCTCTCCCTTCTATTGGTTTTCAGAACCAACACCTCTTATGATAGGTGGTGGGAAGGCAGAAAGTTATGGGGCAGCTTCACCAATAATTCTAGAAATTTGGCTTTAAAAATTAATGCTTTTTTCCCTGATAATCAAGAAGTTAAAAACTTTTTCAGGATTCAAATGAGTAATTACTTAACTGCCTCAAAAGACCGTCTCCGTGGCAATGATAGTATTGCTCATTTAGAGTTTTTCGACACATACAATGCCGAATTTTACAAAAACTCAAGCCATATTCCCAATGCAATTTTTCAAACCATTTATACGAAAACC
The DNA here is from genome assembly GCA_040385875.1 of Bacteroidota bacterium. GTDB lineage: Bacteria > Bacteroidota > Bacteroidia > Cytophagales > Spirosomataceae > JANMZR01. The sequence goes on along the minus strand of JAZKGO010000112.1, from coordinate 2,206 downwards.
ACACAATTATATAAAGAAGGACAAATCACCGGCGATCAATTAATCGTTTTAAATAACGAGTTAAGCTCATTTACTGATAATATTGGCGGTTGTGAAAGGATAAAAAACACACCCATCCCTTCTTCTTATAATATCTTTATCAAAAAAATGATTTTCCTCTATGTATTTACCATGCCATTTAGTTTTGTGATAGAATTTGGTCATTGGGCCATTCCTATTGTTACGCTGGTTTTTTATGCTTTTGCAGGCATTGAAATGATTGCGGAAGAAATTGAAGACCCTTTTGGAAAAGACAATAATGATTTGGCCTTGGATACCATCGTGAAGAATGTGAAAACAAATTTGAATGAGATTTTGGGATAGTCATTCTTTGTAACCTTAAAAAAAAACCTATCAATTAACAATTATAATTCTATAAACGAATGAAATATTTTTCTCTCAATCTATCATTAATTATCATTGGCATAACGTCTCTTTCCTTCGGTCAAAAAACCATCGACAAAGGCGAAATTTTACAGAAAAGCGAACTAAAAATTATCAGAAACGAAAAATTGGGAACCATTTCAGTTTTTCGAAAGAACGGAAAAACTCCGATTTTAACCCAAACTGCAAAAGCAGATTTTAGGCCTTACCTCCACCCTATTGTAGCACCTGATGGCAAAGGAGTATTAACAGAATACAGCCCAGGCCATCACAAACACCAAACGGGTATCTATTGGGGCTATACCCGTGTGAATGGCCGTGATTATTTCCATCATCCTGAAGGCGACTATTGGCGAAAAGTTTCTGATAAAGTAATCAAAATCAGTGGCTTAGAGGTAAAGTGGGAAACAGTCTATGATCTTTTGGATGAAAAAGGGAAGGCAGTGTTAACCGAAACCCAAACCTATACCATGCGGGAGGAAAACAATAAATATTTGATTGATTTGGTATGGACTGGCGAAGCCCAAACGGATGTAACTATAGGGAAATATGACTATGGTGGGCTGTTTGTACGCATGCCTTGGAAGCAAGGAATTGAGGGGGAGGTAATGAACGGCGCCCGTCAAAAAAATGAAAAAGCCGAAGGTCAACGCTCCAACTGGGTGGATGTAGGAATGAAAGTGGAAGGCAGAAATGACTTAGCTCATATCGCTGTTTTTGACCATCCTGAAAACAAAGGCTTCCCACAAAATTGGCGGGTAGATAACCAGTTGGGTATTGGAGTAGCTCGAGCCAAAAATGGTGATTGGCAAATAAAAAATGGAAAAATTGAAACCATCAAGCACCAAATTGTAGTGTATACTGGTGAGTTCAATGATTTGAAAATGAATAGCTTATGGAGCAATTTCAGTGGGCAGGATATGGCTTATTCGCTTTGGGGAGTCGCACAGCAGGAAGGGCGTGATGCCAAGTTTCTGACCGCCAATGAAGCAGTTGCAAACATGACGATGAAAGCGGGTTTCAAAACAAATGTATGGGCTTCAGAGCCCATGATTACGCAACCGATGGCCTTTTGTTGGGACGACCGTGGCCGCCTTTGGATTGCCGAAAACCGTGATTATGAATCACGTGGATATGGTTTTTCAAAAGCTGGCAATAGCCGTATTCTCATTTTGGAGGATATCAATCACGATGGAATAGCCGATAGTCAGAAAGTATTTTTGGAAGGTATTGCCTTCCCTGCCGCCATGGCGGTGGGTTTTGATGGCCTTTATCTGGGGGCACCTCCCAACCTCCTATTTGTGCCTGATAAAAACCATGATGACTTGGCCGATATGGACAATATTGAGGTAAAACTAACTGGCTGGGGAATCCGTGACCGACACGAAACATTGAATAGCCTCCATTGGGGGCCCGATGGATGGCTTTATGGCTGCCAAGGCTTTGCTACTCCCTCAAAAGTGAGAAAACCAGTAGGTAAAGGAAAAATATACAAACATAACGATCCTTTTCCTGAGGATATTTTGGAAGGCGAAGGGGTGGATATCAATGGGGGTGTTTGGAGATACCACCCGACAAAAGACCAATTTGAGGTAGTTGCACATGGCTTTAGTAACCCTTGGGGCATCGATTATGACGCTAAGGGTCAGTTATTTATATCGGCTTGCGTAATCCCTCATATGTGGCATGTGATTCCTGGTGGGGTTTACCATCGTCAAGGTGGGCAGCATTTTAATCCCTATTTGTATAGCGACATTCGTACTATAGCTGACCACAGCCATCG
>JAZKGO010000111.1:0-7882 GCA_040385875.1 Bacteroidota bacterium | reverse complement strand
GTTCTTCTTTTCATAGTTGAATTTGTTTTATTGTTTAAAAAATTTAGACAATACTGAGAGGATGGCAATTAGCAATTCACTCTTTTTGATTGTTAAAAATCATGTTTTACAAATAACTCAACCACCATTTTTCCTTATGGGCTTGTTTATATTTATCGAATTTTTTACATAACGGGTAAAGTAAAACAATGACTAAAACCCAAACGGCATAAACCACCCAAAGCGGAAAACCATATCCTTTTAATGTTGGTGTTTCAGTTACCCAATCATGTAATATCATTATTCTCCAGCCAAATCCTGAAAATTCGGCAAAAATCAGAGCGATAACATGGATTAGATACAAATGCAAGATGTAATAGAAAAAAGGTACTCTGCCAAAGGTGCTAAAAAAATCAACCACTTTACCTTTAAGTTTTTCAGCATTTGCCAAGAAAAGAAATGCTGCCCCCAATGTCATTAATAAATAGTCTAATGATGGAGGATATTTAGAAGGGTTGAAAAACGAAATCAAGTCTTTTGATAGAGTACCATAATTTTTATAAAGTATTGGGTCGCCATACGCATTACTAAATCTAAAAATTGCGAATGCTCCAATTGCAGAAATTCCTATTGTATTAAACAGGTTCTTTCTTTTTTCCCCGCCAAACGATTTATCATAAAAAACACCAAAAGAATATCCCATTGCCATAACGGCAATCCACGGAATTATTGGATATCCAACCTCAAAATCAAAACCATTGGTTAGTTTAAAAAAAGCATATTCGTGTAATATTGCCCATAAGAAATTACCTTCAAAGTGAATAGTATCTAATAGGTTGTGACCAAAAATAAGGAGCAAGCTAAATGCTAAAATAAACTTTCGTGGAAGATGTACTAATGCCGCCAAAACGATCATACTAATACCTAAAGACCAAATAACAAATAGCCCTAAGCTTTTAAAATAAATGTCAAAATACCAACCAAAATTGACAATGGTAATTTCAATAAAAACCAACCAAAGGCCACGTTTTAAAAGAAAACTTGATAATTCGGGTTTTGATTTTCTTTTGCCAACCATAAAGGCAGAAGTTCCTGCAAGAAAACAAAATATTGGTGCACAAAAATGGGTAATAAACCTTGTAAAAAAGATGGGTAAAGTGCTTTTTGTTGGGTCAGCAGGGTCAAAAAAGAAAGCCGAATAATGGAAATAATCCCGCACATGGTCGAGTGCCATGATCACCATTACCAAACCTCTTAGGAGGTCAATGGATTCTATTCTGGGTTTTGTGATTGCTATCATTTTAAAATTTGATTTTTTGATTAAATAATTAAGCAAATAATGAGAGGAAAAATTGTCAATGTTTCACCCCTTTACGATGCAATTCCAAATGCTGTTTCAACAAATCCTTTCCGTAATCATTGCCATTGGGCGTGCGGACAACCGTATGAATATGCGTTTTGACAGGAACACGATTTGGGGTGGTCTTATCTGGTAAAAATACTGGCACTTGGTGGTCAAATTCTATCAAAATAACAGGACTGTGGATGCGGTAATAAAACGGGCCGTCTAATTTATCGCCCTGCACCCAGGTAAAATGTGTTTCGTTGAAATACGTTTTTACTTCCTCCATTTTTACTTTTGAGTGACCATCTCTGATGCTGCTCACATATTCTTCAATCAAATCAAGCAAAGTGGCTTGCTGTTCTTTTGATAATTCTTTGGCAGAAATGCCTGTTGTAGCGATGATTTCATTGTCTCTAAAGGCTTCGCCACGGTTAAAATCAAATTCTTTTTTATGCCAAATTGTGGCTTTTTTCTTTTGTTCTGAATTGAGAGAAAGATAAAAATCCAAGCCTTTTTTCTCTTCTATTTCATAAGTTCTCAGCCCTTTATTTTCACCTGATTCGATAAGGTTTGGCTCAGATCCCATAAAAACTGGCGACATTACCACTTGGTCGCCCAGCACAAAATAGTTAATTATCAAATGATGGCCTTCTATTTGCCATCCCCAAGGCTCTGTGTCGGAGGGTGTTCCAAAGAAAGTGAACCAATATTTTTCGCCCCCTAAATCTTTATTTTCGAGTACCAAAGTGGCCAAATAAGCTTCCATTGCCATGATATTCTTGGCTTTTTTTAGGCCTCTGGCACTCAAACTTTCCATCAATATTGTAAAAACTTGATCTTTTTGAGCCTGATTCATCTCTTCCAAACCGATACCTGCCCTTGGCCAATTTTCTATATTATGCCATCTTCGCCATTCATCCGTTTCAATCGGGAAAGTGCATTTTACTTTTTGTTCGGCATTGAGAGATTCCAGAAATGCCGTGACCGCATTTTTTATAGACAAGGTAGGAAATCCTGTTTTTTTAATAGGAAATAGATTTTTCACTGGCTTTCCGTCTGTTGTGATACCGACATAAGGTTTTTCAAATGCAGTTTTTTCGTTTGGTGACTCGGGTACAAGAAAAAGCATTTGGGTGGATTTTACTTTGCTTTCTAAACCATCCACAAACCCCCAGCTCTCAATTCTGTCTTGGTTTTTATTTTTTTCAAGAACAAAACTCCCTTTATTATCGAAGTTGTTTCCAGTTGCTATATAAATGTATTGTATTGACTTGCCCATCAAGGAGTCTGGGAAAGTGAGGGTTTGTTGGTATAGCCCATTAGCGTCAAGTGTTTTCGGGAAAAATGAAGTATTCACAACTGTTTTACCCTCCATATATGGCAGCACGAACCACAAAATACCCACAGAATCAGGGTTTTCTATTTCCGTTATTTTGAGTTTGAAAGTTATTTTATGGTCATTGCTTTTTTGTTGAGAAAAAGCAAGATTTGCCAATAGGCAAAAAGCAAGGAATAAGATTGTTTTTTTCATTTTTAAAATTGATTTTTTGGTTTAAAAAAGTGAAAATATGATGACTTTGGCTTCACCTAACTCCGTGGTCTGTGGCACACAGATCACCACAAAATGTGTCTTGTGTGCCACAAGCCATGGTTTCGGAGTTTCGTAAGTTAATTTTCGGCTTCCATGCTTTCTATTTTTTCTTTTTACTTGTCACCTTACCATATTGAATTGGATAGCCGAGCTGCGCCCAGACCAATATTCCTTCGTCCAAAATGGCTGTGTTTTTATAACCATTTCGCTTCAAAGTTTTCACCACACCAGTGGAGGCTGCATGTGGGCAGGCACAGTACACCACAATCATGGTATTGTCGTTGGGGATATCTTTGATAAATTTATCGGGTTCTTTATAATACGGTACAGATACCGCCCCCGGTATGTGGCTTTGCTGCCAGCCTGCTGTGGATCGTGCATCCAATATTACCATTTTTGTACTGTCTTTTATTGCTGTAAGTAGCTGTTTAGCAGATACATACATATTTTCTCGCAAGGTAAATTTTGGTGACTTATTTTTAGGATTTAAAACATAATCCTCAGGCTTAGGCTCGGTAACTGTAACTGGGGCGGGAGCATTCCAACCTGAAGCACGGCTTCTGAGATAGGCTGTTACGGCATTTATTTCTGTTTTGCTGAGGCTGTCTTTAAAAGCTACCATGGGAGTACCTTCTCGGCCGTTGGTAATGGTATAATGTAAAAAAGCATCGCTAGCCGTGGCTAAAAGCATGGGATTTGCCAAAGCAGGTGCAGAAATTCCTTCCCCTTTTTTACCGTGGCAGGTGGCACAATTTTTTACATATAGGGTTTTTCCTAAATCTGCATTGCCAATTACTGGCTCCAAATCTAATTTGACAGGCTTTTTCACGCCAGCAGCTTCCCGAAGCCAACGTAATAACAATTCGATGTCTGCACCGTCTAAAGGTCCACCTTGATTTTTGGCATAAGGTCCCATGGCCGTGCCCGCCCGCCCGTATTTAATAGTATTTAATAGGTAGTTATAGCTGGCTCTTGGCTCCATAGTGGTGGCCAATAATGAATGTGAACGCAGAGAAGGTGCATTGTCTGCCGCATAGCCTTGGCGGTCTTTTCCATGGCATAAAGCACAATATTTTTTGTATAAATGGGCAGCATAATATACCGAGCTACTGTTCATTTTAGTGGTGTCATTATAATCATATATTTTGGTTAATGTTGCTAGCTGCTTTGATTCCTCTACAAATTCAAGTTGAACACCATGGGCATATTGCTTTAAAATGGTCAACCGTTTTTGTGCCGTATCAACCAACATCGCTTTTGCTGGTAATTTCTTTTTTAGGGAATCTCTCGTTTCTTTTAGATTTTTTATACCAAAACAAATGCTGTAAAGGCCTGGTCCTTGAGTTTTTAATATTTGGCTCAATTCATCAGTTGGTGATTTTGGGGCTGTAACATAAAGCTCTTGATTTGGTGCAATTTTAAATCGGGCAAAATTATCGCTGCTCTCCAATTCCGTTAAACCCATTTTTTTAAATTCCTCAGTTGCAACTTCAAGGTCGGCCACTACAATTCGCAAGGCCGTAATACTTACAACACCGTTGGCGTTTTTCGGATAATATTGTCGCCATGCGACAGGCTTCCATTCCACTTGAATATCTTTATAGGGTAAGCCCATATATTCTATGAAGCTTGGTAAATGAGATTGTGTATTCTTACTTTCAAATTCTAAATTTCTCCACTGTGGGCCACCATCGTCCCAATCCCAACCCTTTGCGATTTGTTTGACTGAGCGGCCCTTCCTAACTGAGTCGGTTTTAAAGGCTTGCAATTGAAGCCATTTTTTAGTGGTATCTACCGACGATGTGCTGAAAGAATAAATACCTGTACTTTTGATTTGTTTTAAGAAAGCAGACTCAATAGGCTTCTTGGTTAGTTTCGAAACAGAATCTATATTAGCCAATAAGTCAAAAGTAGAAAAATCTGCAAAAAAGATTGAAGCTGTTCGGGTGTTGTCATATATTCCATTTTCAAATCTTGTGGCTGGTGGCATGCTAAAACCCAGTGTATCAGCGAAATAGTTACGTGCTTTATCCAGATTTTTTACAATTATGGTTGCACCATTTAAGCCAAAACCATCACCTAACAGTTGCTTGTTAATGGGTGAATCGTTTGGCTTCTTTTTGGTACATGCGATAAAAAATAGGAGAAAAATGAATATTGAATGGGATGATCGAAATGTAAAGTTTGGTTTCATATAGGATTTTTTAAAAATTTAAATTTTAGTTGGGTACACTTGGAACAAAGCCTTCCGTTTATTTTTTTTACTTCAAAAATTCACGTATCATAAGCTGCTTTACTTTTCTTGTTTGATGTATTGCAGGACGAAAAAATTGCTAAATAAACAGGAACCAGAATTGCCAAAAAAAGGATTTTTTTTCATTTTTAATTTGGTTTATTGTTTAGAAATAGGAGAAAATAACCACCCCATGGCTTGTGCGCACAAGCCATGGGGTGGTTGGCATCAATTAGTCGCCAAACTCGCACTAATCCAAATATCAATTTTAACTGTATCTGATAAGATTATACTTTTCTCCCCTAAACCAAAGTCCAATCGATTCAATGAAAATGTACCGTTAAATTCTGCTTTATTGTTAGCTTGTTTGAAAGTAAATGGAATCGAAATCTCCTTGGTTTGACCCTTGATTTTAATTGTACAAATTGATTCAAAACCATTTTTTGATTGTATTATTTTTTTGCTTTCGATTCTGATGGTCGGGTTATTCTCAACATCAAAATAATCAGTTTTTTTCAAATGTTTGTCCCTAAGTTTTATTCCAGTTTGTATGGTTTCGGTTTTTGCTTCTGCAGCAAATGAGCTTTTGTCTAATTTGTTTTTCGAGAATTTGATATTGCCAGTTATTCCTGCAATTTTACCCTCAACATCAAGGCCTGCGTTTGAAATATGAAAGATAATTTGGGTGGAATCGATTTTCCACGAATCTTGACCAAAAACCCAATTCGAGGAAACAGTAAGCAGTGCAGCAAACATGATTACAAATTTTATTTTCATCTCTCAGAGGGTTTTAAGGAATGCTACCAATGATGCTTTTTCGTCTTTTGTGATATCCAGTCCAAATTCATGTCCTAGTACCGCCATCGTTTTTGAAAAGGCGGGTTTAAATCCTGTCGGCACGTAATTCTCTTCAAGTCTTCGCTTGTCAAGCCAATCTTCCAAAGTAGCTACATGGCCGCTATGCCCAAATGGACCACGATACCAAACTCCCAGTAGCGAGGGAACTTTGTAATAGCCTGTGCCTCGTCTTGTGTACAGTGCCAATTCAGGGTTGGATTCGACAGAAATATCAAATAGGTCGTAAGATTTATAATGACTGGCAGGAGGCGTAAAACCATCAACAGGTGTTAATTTATTGTTGGTGTAAAGCGGGGGTGTATGGCAGGTTACACATCCTTCTCGCTTAAAAACCAACTCTCCTTTTTTTACAATATCTGCCGAGAAGGAATTGGGGTTTTTGGGAGGTTTCAACGAATACAAATATTTCCCTAAGGCATATAATTGCATTTCAGAGTAGCGGTCAGAGGTTCCTAAAAACGGGGCCTTACCAGCTTCAGGTAAAGTCTTAAAATCAGTAGCGGCAGGAATAAAACCATTATAGCTATTGAGCATATCCAATAATTGATTAAATGCTGCATAACGCATAAGGTCGCCAACATTGCGGTGCATCATCAATCCCGTATAATCAAGATATTTCCTGTCTTTGATACCGATTAAGTCTGGAATATTTGTTGGTTGGTTGAAATTTGAACCATGCCTTATCATTACACCAGGTGGGATTGATTTTAAGTAAGCAATAACTCTGGCTGCACTAATGGTATCAAGTTCCATTTGAGAAGAATGGCTAATCCAAGGGGCTTTTTGTAATGCATTTCGACCAGTTCGCATTCCTTCATCAAACTCTTTCAGCTTTTCCTTTGGCAACGATTTTAATGTGTTTGCAGCATCAAATCCATCTATTTTATCCAATGGGAAGGTTCCTTGTGCACCCTTTATAGTTGAACCATCTGGCATTACTCGGGTGTGGCACATAGCACATGAAAAGACGCCAACCTTAACTTTTGATTTTTCATCAACCACATAGGAATAATACGGAAATATTTTTTTAGGTACTGGGATTTCAGCATCCTTAACCGATGTATTAAGTCCATTGTAAAAATCTTCTGAATAGTCAAACATGACTAATGGTGCATTGAATACTTCTTCACCTAATCGAATGAGGTCTTGTTCTGTTTTAGGTTCGTTTTGAAATAGGTCAACAGGGTCAAGCGATTTTAGCGAATCTAGATATTTCCGATTGGCCTCCATATCATCTGTTAAAAGTATAAGGTAGCTTTTAAAAACTTTTCTCTCAGGAAGTTTGTAATAATACTCCTCTGATATGGGTGTTACTGATACGCTCGAATCTGCAGCGGGAAGCATAAATTGCTTAATTTCAGCCATATCCCAAGTTTTCGGAATGTCAAAAGTGGTTGGTTTTAGCTTAAATCCAACAATAAAAATTGTACTTACAGTAATAGCTGATAAAACGGTTTTACTTAAAAATGCATTTCCTTTCATATTTTTCATATTTTTTGATTAAAAAATTTAGAAGAGACCTCTACCGCTTCATCGGCTGCATTTTCCAATAGGTAAGGCTTCTCCACATCCATTCAAGCGGACCAAAACGAAAATATTTTAACCATATCGGGCTAAAAATCAATTGAAAAACCCAAATGCTGATGACGATATAATACAACTCGTATCGCTGCAATTTACCATACATAGAAAATCCGTATCCCAAGAAAATAATATTGCAGATAATAGAATGGGTAATATAATTGGTGAAAGCCATTTGCCCAACTGCTGCCAATGCTTTTTGCAAAAAGGGCAGAAAACCGGATTTGACAAATAACATGATGAGTGCTATATGCCCACAAGTGGTGGGGATTCTACCAAACTGATAGGTCATAAA
>JAZKGO010000110.1:0-9612 GCA_040385875.1 Bacteroidota bacterium | reverse complement strand
AATAAACAGGATTTTTAGATAAAGTTGACAGGGTTAAAGGAGTGATAAAATCTTTGGCGGCTTCCGTCATTACTACTTTTACTTCAGCGCCAGCCTTTACCAATAAGCGCACCAAGAAAGCCGCTTTATAAGCTGCAATGCTCCCAGTTACTCCAACTATTATTTTTTTATTTTTTACCAATTGACGTAATTATGTTATCACTGATTATCTATTTCAAAACACAATGTTAGTACCAAATATTCAATTCACAAAAAAAGCCCTTACAAATAATTGAAAGGGCTTCTGTTCTAATTTCTTTATTTAGATAGCTGACTCGTCAATAGCCTCATCTCTATCTCTATAGGTATACTTTTCTTCTAAAAAATCATCAATTGCGATTGAGGTAGGTTTAGGCATACGCTCATAATATTTCGAAATTTCAATTTGCTCACGATTTTCAAAAATCTCTTCTAAATTATCGGCAGTGGTCGCAAATTCAGAAAGTTTATTGTTTAATTCTTCTTTCAATTTCAAAGAAATCTGACGAGCTCTTTTTGAAATGATTGATACTGATTCGTACAAATTACCAGTTCTAGCTGCTAAAACATCAGTATCTCTTGTGATTATGGAAGGATTTGTTGCCATAGTTAATTCAATTCTTTTATTTTGGAATGCAAATTTACGATTTTTTATTCAAAATTGTGCAAATCTATTTTATTTATAAATTTTGATGAAGTAATTCTAATTAGAAGTGGTGGTAGCCCCTCCTACTTTCCCAGTTTTTTCGGTTTCTTTTTTAGCCTTTTCGATCTTCTCAATTTTATCGATTCGCTCTAATTCTTTTTGGGCAAAGTCATAAAATTTTTCACTTTGTTTTAAGTATTTCGAATTGGGAAATTTATCTACCAGATCTTGATAAAAAGCAACCGTTTCAGTATATCTCTCTTTCTTTTTTTCTTCAAAACTATTCAGGCCATAGTTATACTGTGAACTTACCTTTAGGTACGTCATCTCTTCTAAGTAATCCGAATCTGGGAACTCCCTCTGAAAATTGGTAATCGCAATAACAGCGGCCTTATAATTAGCGATATTGGCAGCTGATGTTTTATAATAAAGCTTTGCTTTTTCGTAAGCTTTGGTTTCCAATTTTACTCTTAGCTCTTTAATTATATTAGAAGCCTCTTCACGATACTTACTGTCTGGATAATTATTCACAAAACTTTGCAATGCGTCAGCAGCTGTAAGCGAACTCGCCTGGTCTAAATTGAAAACTGGAGAATCTTTATACAACGAATAAGCTGATTTATAAACGGCTTCTTCAGCGTAGTCACTCCTAGCAAATGTTTCTGCAAATTGTTTAAAATGGAAAGAGGCTGTCTGGTACTGGCCAGTATGAAAGTCGCAATAAGCTTGATAAAAAGTGGCCATTTCTTGCTCGGTGCTACCTTTGATAATTGGGATTACCTCTTCGAATAAAAGGCCAGCTTTGCTAAATTCCCCTAAATTATAATAATTAACAGCTGCTTTATATTTTGCCTCATCAGTGCCTGACTTTCTTAGCTTTTCAAACTTGCTGCAAGAGAATAATGAGAAAATAAAAATGACTAGAAAAAATCTTTGAAAATACTGCATAGGGTTGCAAAGGTAATAAAAAAAGCTACACTATTAACGAATCGTGTAGCTTTGAATGTATGATTTTATGTTAAAATAAGTTAACCAAGCATTTTATTAATTGAAATGCCTAACTAAAAGTTTCTTAGTAGCGAGGGTTTTACCATCACCAGTCAATTGATAAAAATAGAACCCGTTTGGAAATTCTTTTAAATTTACCTTTGTTTTTCTATCAAATTTATCCAAAAATAAATTTACGTTCATTGGGGAGCCCAATACATTGAAAAACTCAATTTTTACTTCTTTAAAATTATTTCCAGAAAATGAATAATCAAAATAGCCTGCATCATCAGCAGGGTTCGGATAGATGTTCGAAATATATAAACCATCTACCGCAAAAAGTTTTTCACCCGGTTCTGCTTCTTCTTTTGTACTCGCAGCTGGCTTATTGTAGACCACTGCTTCTACAACAGGAATGTTCTTACTACTTTGCTCTTTGACGATTGATTTAGATAAGTTTCTATTAATCAAATAGTTAGTAAAGTACAGGTTGACAGTTTTGGTTGGTTTTAGATCGAAACTTCCATTAAGTGGCTTAAAAGCTAATACACTTTTTCCCTTGGCAAATGTGAGTGTTTTTTGCTTTGTTGCTGGCTTGATATATAATCTACTTCCTTTTGGATGCTCGCCAAATGCATAGGACGCTTGAATCGAAAAGAATCCAATCATCAATAAAAGGGCGATATTTAAACGTTTTGCATTCATCGGTTTACACAAACGTAATCAATTTAAAATTATTTTCAAAATATACGACTATTTTTTACTTTTGGATTTAACTTTTTTTAAAGGTTTTTTAGTAATCGGCACTTTTTCGCTGCTTTTTTTAACAGAATCTACTCTTGCAATTACCAAACTCTCTACTACATTAGAAGACGTAATTCGATTTAAAATAGTTGCTTCTCTAGTTGGCTTTTCTTTCTCTCGCCACCTAAAACCATCCAATTCCTTTTTTTCAGCAGTCAATTCATGAGGCGGAGTCAAAGAAGCATCGGGCTTCCCTATAAAGGCTATTCTTTTTACAGCATTGTTTTTAAAATTGATATTCATACGGCTACAATCTACCCTATTCATGCCAATCATCTTATTGTTTTCGTCTAATGCAAAATAGATACTTTCACCATTGCCCACCACATTTACCCTTTCTATTTTAGAGTCTGCTGTCAAATAGGTAGTAATTCTTCGGCCTTTCACTTGGTTAAAATTCTTGGATGAATCCTGTGTAATTACAAATGATTTTGTACTCAAATTCATGATTCTTACCTTGCTATTAATCAATCGTAAATTAATTGAGTCGGCCTCAGACTGACTTCCATTGGCCCATAAAATAGGCTTCTGAAAAAACGAAATGGTAGAGTCACTCATAGAATAACTCAACGAATCACATCTACCCTGCAAGTCTTTCCTGAAAATAATTACATGATTATAGGCAGATAATCGCCTGGTTTTCAGTTCTTTATTTTCGATAGACAACAGCGTATCTGCCGTTAAAAAAAGAGTATCTCTGCCTTGAATCATTCTCATGATGGCATTATTGGTCATTGAGCTAAAGCCCTGCTTTCCGTAATATTTACCCAAATTTCCGTTCAATATAATCGAATCTTTTTTAGCTACTATTTCAGCGTTGCCCTTCAAAATACCAATTTCGGTTGGGCTATCAAAAAATAGGGTGTCTGCTGTGAGTAAATAATCTTTGGTGCGAGCAGTTGATCGCCCATAAAAATTAGAAACTTTAGTCACTGTGTTATACACCCCTCGTTTCACTTGCATTGTGTCAGTTTTGGTATAAATATTGGTTGGAGCAATAAAAAAGGCCTCTTTTGAAAGGGTGCTATATTTTAGTGAGTCGGTTACCACAGTCGATTCTTGATCTACAATTTTTACATTTTTATAAAACATAAATATTTTGGTAACTGTATCGTAAAACCCTTCTTTACTTGTCAAAGTGCTTTTGCCATCTTCTATTTTACCATTGTTATTGTAATAGGCCACATGGGTATTCAGGTCATAATCGAGCCTATCGGTCTTTAATTTTATGGTATTATCATTTAAAAGTACGTTCCCTGTAATTTTTGACACTCTTGAATTGCCGTTATAAGTAGCATTATCGCCTGTAATGGTCACGGTATCTGCCTGAATGATTTTCACATTTCCAAAAGCCTCCACTGAGTTAGTGATTCTATTGAGAATAGCTATATTACAAAACATTGTGCTGGTATTTTGTCTCAATGCTACATTGCCTATCAGACGATATTTTTCCAAATTGCCATCATTAATAATTACGGCACTATCCGTATGGATAATCTCCACCTGACTAGAACCCGATGGGATACTTTGAAACGAATTGGGTGAACTGATCGGCGGTAAGGGTAAAGTAGGCTTTTGCGAAAGACTTTTCAGGTTTGTAAAAAACAAACAAAGAAACAGCAAAAAAGAAATTCTGTGGATATTCAAACTAAATCAATTTTTTTGAGCAAAATTTGTATTTGTTTTAATTTGATTCACTAGAGTGAACAATTTGAAGTGCCACCAATTAAAACTTTGGTAAAATTAACCAATAAAATGAATGTTAGAGAGCTTATTAACATATATTAACAGCCAAAATCTTTTTCAAAAAACGGATAAAATATTACTGGCAGTTAGCAGTGGAATCGATTCGATTGTATTGACAGATTTATTTTCAAAAGCCAAGGTAGACTTTGCAATTGCGCATGTCAACTTTGGTCTGAGAGGTGAAGAATCGGATGCTGATGAGGTTTTTGTAAAAAAAATAGCCACTAAATACAAGGTCCCTTTTTTCACCACGACCTTTGAAACAACCAACTACGCAACAGAAAACGGCCTATCCATACAAGTAGCTGCCCGAATATTACGCTATACTTGGTTTGAAGAAATCAGACAAAGTCATCATTATCAATACATTGCAACCGCCCACCATCTGAACGACACTGCCGAAACTTTGCTTTTGAATATTGCAAAAGGAACTGGAATAGCAGGACTGCATGGTATTTTACCTAAAAGAGGCCTTTTAATTCGGCCTTTACTTTTTGCCGATAGAGAAATGATTTACGACTATTTAGTTGAAAACCAATTGATTTGGCGAGAGGACAGCTCCAATGAGTCTCAAAAATACCAGCGCAATTTTATCAGACAAGAAATCGTACCCAAATTCAAAGAAATCAACCCAAATTTTGAGGAAACTATTTATCGTACAGTTGAAAAAGTTGGAGATTTAGAAAATTATTTTCATTATGAGCTTGAAAAATTTAAAACAGAAAATCTGATTAGCAAAGAAGGAATCATTTATCTCAGTTTCATCAAGTTATTGGAAAATCCTGTTTTGAGGGCGTTCTACACGGCAATTTTTACTGAATACAATTTTGGCTACACCCAGATTCAAGAAATATTAAAATCGTTATCAGGCGAGGCTGGTAAATCATTCATTTCGGCGAGCCACCATTTGGTAAAGGACAGAACGGATTATGTAATAAAACCCAAAAACATTTTAGATGATTTTGGCACCAAAGAAATTGACCTCAATTTCGAAACGGATATAAAAATCAATATTCAAAACTTCAATTTAAAGTTTTCGAAAGAAGAAATAACTGAAAATTTTAAACTGAAAACATCCAAAAAAACCGCCTCTTTAGATTTTGAAACCTTAAAGAGCCCACTAAAATTGAGAAAGTGGAAAGAAGGCGACTGGTTTTGCCCATTGGGAATGAATAAGAAAAAAAATATTTCAGATTTTCTTAACTCAGAAAAGGTGCCGCTCAATATAAAAGGGGATGTTTACGTTTTAACGAGTAACGGATCAATTGTCTGGGTAATTGGCCACCGGATTGACAATCGATTTAAAATAGGTGAAAAGTCTACTAAAATGTTACTCATTGAGCAGACATATTGAAAAAACTATTACCAAATCGTGTTTTTTCAAATAAATATGATAAAAAATTTGGCACTATTAAAATAATAAGTTTAATATTGCAGAACATTTCAATAAAGGTTCTCAAAACTTTCCAAAAACGCCGCTAATCTTTATCTGAATTTCGCTACAAATAATATATCAATTTTTATTGCTTTAAATTATAAATCCGAATTCCTTTAATAAATAATAGCTATCCAGCATTTTTAAATACTGTTTTAAACTTATTTTCTGATTAGAAATAATTTTAAAATATTTTTCGAAAACAATAATTTTTTTGTGATCAAAAAAAAGACTCAATCACCCAACGCCATCATTAAATTAACCATTTCATAGAATTAATTAAGGGATTCTCAAAAAGAATATGAACGAAAAGAAACCGCTCAAAAAAGCAGCCGTTATTGAACAATTACCAGATGCTCCTCCTGCAGCAGAAAGACCAAAACGCCAACGCATACCGAAAATAAGTCAGGAAGAGGTAGTGGAGCCATTGACTTTTACCGAGCCAAAAGAAATACTTCCTGAGCTAGATATCATTGACAAAACCGAAGACCTTCTAGCTTTAGAAAATATTATTGAGGAAGAATATGACACCTCATTTATTACTGAAGAAATTCCTGCAAGTTCCCCAACTGAAATTCGAAACATTGCTCCTTCGGAACCTGGAATGCCTGTTGAGGCTTTTGAACGAAATAGAGAAAATGGCAACAACCAGTTCGGACAGAAAAAACAACAATACAATCAAGCTATTCGTGAATTTGATGGATTGATTGATAATGAGGGTGTTTTGGAAATAATGCAAGATGGTGGTTATGGATTTTTGCGATCGGCCGATTATAACTATCTGGCCTCTCCAGATGATATTTATGTATCTCCCTCTCAAATAAAGCTTTTTGGGTTAAAGACTGGTGATACAGTTAGAGGTTCAATCCGCCCACCGAAAGAAGGTGAAAAGTATTTTGCATTGCTTAGAGTAGAATCCATCAATGGAAAAACTACCGAAGAAATCAGAGATAGGATTCCTTTTGAATACCTCACGCCACTTTTCCCGGATGAAAAACTAAACCTAAGTTTCAAACCTGACTCTTATTCGACTCGAGTAATGGACATGTTTGCACCAATTGGAAAAGGCCAAAGAGGAATGATAGTAGCCCAACCAAAAACGGGTAAAACTGTTCTTTTGAAGGATATCGCCAATGCTATTTCAAAAAACCACCCTGAAGTTTATTTGTTGATTTTATTGATTGATGAGCGCCCTGAAGAGGTTACAGATATGCAAAGGAGTGTAAAAGCAGAGGTAATCTCCTCCACTTTTGACGAACAAGCTGAGCGCCATGTTAAAGTAGCCACTATTGTCTTAGAAAAAGCAAAGCGAATGGTTGAGTGTGGGCATGACGTAGTAATACTTTTGGATTCAATCACTCGTTTGGCTCGTGCTTACAACATGGTGGTACCCTCATCAGGTAAAATATTATCAGGTGGTGTGGATGCCAATGCATTACATAAACCTAAACGATTCTTTGGCGCAGCTCGAAATGTAGAAAATGGTGGGTCTTTGACAATCATTGCCACAGCGCTAATTGAGACTGGTTCAAGAATGGATGAGGTTATTTTCGAAGAATTTAAGGGTACTGGTAATATGGAACTTCAGTTGGATCGTAAGCTATCGAATAAAAGAATATACCCTTCTATTGATGTACCAGCTTCTGGAACTAGACGTGAAGACCTATTGATGGACAAAGATACCCTTTCGAAAATTTGGATATTAAGGAAATACATGTCAGATATGAATTCAGTTGAAGCCATGGAATTTTTGTTAGAAAAAATGAAAGGAACTCGTAATAATGAAGAATTTCTAGTTTCGATGAATAGATAAATTAAACAGCCAATTGTTAAATGTTTAATTGATATCTTTTTATATTTTGATATTAGTATCATCCAAAAACTTATTTCTGATGATACTCGAAAAAAATAATTCTGATAAAAGATTTAATCAAAAATATATTTATTTTTAAACGAATTTATGATTTTGGTAAATTCGGATAGAAATTAATATCAAGAAACATCAATTAACATGTTTAATAAAAATCTATTACTTATCTTACTGGTTTTATGGCTAATCGGTTCAGTTTATTGGCAGCAATTCGTAATTATGAAGTGCAATTCTGCTGAGACTAAAGCTATAAATACTGATAGCCTTGCTCTCGTTCGGCAAACCGACTCACTAGCTGCCATTATTCAGCCCATTGATACTGCAAAGTTGGCTGAGCCAGCAATTGGCATCACTGAAGAAGACCTAGCCAATAATGAAAAATACAGTTCTGTCATGAAGCCTTTCAATTTGTATTTCCGTACAAATGAAACCAGTTACATTACAACTGATGAAAATCAAAAATTTCTTTCGGAAGCCAAAACCTATTTATTGACCAATAAAGATAAAACTTTAGCGATAATTGGTCATTCTGATAGTTATGGGTCGGTAGAACTCAATCAAAAATTATCAGAAACCAGAGCTGCTTCTGTAAAAAAACAATTAACAGCTGAAGGATTTAGTGCAATGCAACTTTTAATTGAAGTTAAAGGCGAGACTGAACCTATTGCCTCTAATGAAACGGAGGAAGGCAGAAAGGCCAACAGAAGAGTCTCCTTGGCAATAAATCAATAATTTAAAATTTGATTTTCAAAAATTTTATAAATATGAATATATTCGATTTATTAAATCCTTGTCAATATGATTTTGCATGGTGGCAACAATTAATCATGCTGGCGATACCCTTCGTTTTGGGTTTGGTTTGGCCAAAGGCCTCCTCGAATAATGAGGAATTGGTTACTCAATTGGCAGCACTCGATGCTGAGTTAGCTGAATGCAATAGCAAACCAAGTCCAATCAAAAAATCACTGGAAACTTCGCCTATTTCTTTACCAAAAGCTGATACTATTGCAACCAAATCTAAAAAAGATGATTTGAAGGTAGTGGAGGGGATTGGCCCAAAAATAGAAGAGCTATTTAACAATGCTGGGATATTAAGTTTTGAACAATTGGCTAACACAAGTGCTACTCGTTTAAAGGAAATACTAGAAGCCGCTGGTTCGAGATTTCAAATGCACGACCCCACTACTTGGCCAGCACAAAGTAAGCTGGCAGACGAAGGCAAATGGGAAGAGCTAAAAAAATGGCAAGATGAATTAAATAAAGGTATAGTTTAATTGAATTTCTAGTTTAAAAACAAATTTTGATCTAATTAAAAATAAGAAATGGTAGCTATAATATTACTCATTTTATTAATGCTGGCGGCGTTTTTTTTAGGTTGGCTTATCTCTAGGTTTTTATTTAAAGGAGACTCCTCTGATAGTGACGACCTTTTATCGCAAATAGCCGAAAAAGAAGTAGAGTTAGAAGCTTGTCGCAAGCTGAAGGAGGCTTCCTCAACAGCAAAAAATATCGAACCAGAAATCCCACAACTAGCTCCAATTATAAAGCCAACACCTATTCACAGCAGTTTGGTTGATTCAAACAAAGTGGATGATTTAAAAATTGTGGAAGGTATTGGTCCAAAAATCGAAGAATTATTAAACAATGCGGGCATTAAAACCTTTGCTCAATTAGCAAATACTTCTGTGGAAACATTGAATAATATATTGGAACAAGCAGGGCCCCGCTACCAAATGCATAACCCTGCTACTTGGCCCCAACAAGCAAATTTGGCATATATTGGGCAATGGAGCCAATTGAAGAGTTTACAAGACGAACTCAATAAAGGGAGACTGAATTAACTGGTTTTAATCAACAAAGCATTTTATAAAAGAGCTCAGTTCGTTAGAAATGGGCTCTTTTTGTCAATAATCAATTTTACTATTACTATTTTTGGTATAATAATTTAACATCCAATATAGATTCTATCACTGTGCAGGCATTTTTTTATTATTTATCCTTACCTTTTATCTATTTATTTTCAATAGTACCGTTTAAGGTGCTTTACCTGCTTTCAGATTTTTTATTTTATGTCAATTTCTATTTCATAAAGTACCGAAGAAAGGT
>JAZKGO010000109.1:0-17514 GCA_040385875.1 Bacteroidota bacterium | reverse complement strand
TCAAGCGGACGATGAACAGTAAAATTATTTTCGATTAAACTTCCCCAACCAACTGTGCCTGAGCCTAATATATCTCCTGGCATTAGGTTTACGTTGTTTTCAGAAGCACGCTCAATCATTTGCTCAAAATTATAATAGGCAGTCTTATAGTTGCCTTCACAAATGGTTTCTCCATTGATTCGTGAAGTCATTTTAAGATTCAATCTTTTGCCTTTTACATTCGGCACACGAATGGGATCTTGAAAAACACTTTCATCCATTTCTATTCGATACTGCTCCATTTCATCAGCGGTTACAATACATGGTCCAATTGCATTGGCAAAATCTTTGCCTTTATGCGGGCCAAGTGGTATTTCCATTTCCACTTTTTGAATCGCACGGGCTGTCCAATCATTGAAAACAGTGTAGCCAAAAATATAAGTGGTTGCCTCTCCTGCCTTGATATTTTTTCCTTTTTTGCCAATAATACAAGCTATTTCTAACTCAATATCCAATTTTGTCTCTTTATCAGGGCGCTTAATCTCATCATCGGGCCCATAGATTGCTTGATGATTGGTAAAATAAAATATTGGCATTTCGTACCAAGCTTGTCCTATTTTATGGCCAAATGACCGTGAAGCATTTTGCATATGCATCTCAAAACCAATATAATCTCTGAAACTTCGTGGATTGGGAAGCGGCGCTAATAATTTAACCTCATCTAAAGTATAATGAGGCTGTACATCGCTTAAGCGATTGATAATCTGAAAATATTCTTCATGATTATCAATAAAAGTAAGCATATCCTTTGGCAGTTTTTCACTTGCCAAATTCATGTCTACTACACTTTCGCCCGCCAACCAACCAATGCGGCTTTCTTGATTTCTATTTAAAAATGTTACTAATTTCATTTTGAATTGGGAATTTTGAATTCAGAATTGGAAATTACGTTTCAGAATCAAAAATTTGATCCAAATTCCACATTTACAACTCTTACATTCATTTTTTAACTTTATTTATCGAAGACACAATTATTGAAAGTAATTCATTACCTTCTTTCCATAAGTCTTTTACTCTTTCTTTATACAACTCATTAAGACCAACTGTAAATTCTAACCAAAATAGTGTTTCGTCAAGTTCTTCTTCAACAATTGTCAATTTATGCTTAAAATCAGCAGTTGATTTCGCTCTCGAAACGGCTCTATAATTAGCAGCAGAAGATGATCCACTTCTAACAATTTGATTTCTAATTGTACGGAAGCCTAAATTATCAGGCAATGATTCTGCAAATTTTGCAATTGTATATAACTTGAATCTATTTTGGAGGTCTTTGATGTCCATATCAATAATTGCAATTTTTGAATTTGATATTGAGAATTGCTCTAAAATTATTAAATAAATTTACCTATTTATTCCAAATTCCCAAATCCGAATTCCCAATTCTAAATCGGCTCCGCCAATGCCATTCCTGTTTTGCCCATCAACATACCCATATTTGCGCCCTCAGGCAGCGGTTTGTCGTTATATTCCAGCAACTCCCAAGCCCCTAAGGTTTCCGAAACTTCAACCACCATCATACAGCGGTCGTAACGGCGTTTCATGTATCTTTCGAAAACGTCTTCAACTGTTCCCGCTTTTTGCAATTCTTCTATTAGTACCACTCCATCTTCGATGGCTAAGGCAGCCCCTGAACCTAATTGTGGAATGGTAGTATGAGCAGCATCCCCCAAAACAACAACCCTGTTTTTATACCATGGTGCTGGCATTTTGAGTGTTTCTAATGATCTATAATTGACCAATTTAGCATCTGTAACCTGTGGGATAAGTTCTTGAACCAATGGTACTGGGTAAGCCGCCATATAACCTTTCAATTTTTCAACCATTTGGTCTTCTGGAATAATAGGATTATCCCCTTCAGCAGAGTTTAAAAATATATAGCACGAGTCTGCCGTCATCGGGATTACCCCAATCTTGTGTTTTTTATTAAAAAATATATAACCGGTGTCTAAGCTGGCGGGGCGTTTGAAAGGATAACGCCAAACTGATAAGCCCACATAAGTTGATTTAAAATCGCCAAAGATAAGATTTCGTACTTTTGAATTTGCGCCATCCGCCGCAATCACAATATCATAGCTATCTGATGAGCCGTCAGTAAATGTTACATTTACTCTATCTGGTTGATTATCAATCGATTCTACAGTTAAGCCCATGCGGTATTTCAAACCAATTTTTTGGGCTTCTTCCAATAAAACTTCATGCAAAATTCTCCGAGAAATTCCGTTATGACTCGGAAACCTACCGATTGGCGGAGTCCCTGCTTCTCCGATTTGAACACCATGAGGTAAGCATAATTTCACTTTCCCATAAGGTGAACCTCTTCGCATGGCTTCATCCGCTACACCTATAGCATCTAAGGCTCTTAGGGCATTGGCTTGCTGAATGATACCTACGCCGTAAACATTAAATTCTTTATGGATTTCAATCACATCTACTTCAAAACCTGCTTTTTTTAAACCAATAGCAACTGACTGGCCACCAATACCAGCCCCGACTACTAAAACTTTTTTTACCATAGTATTTATTAATTAAAGGTTGAAAGTCAATTAGGAATGTAGAATTAGAAATTTTGAATATAAAAATATACTCCAAACTATAAATTCCTTATTCCTAACTCAATTATAGTGCTGCACTAACGGAGGATTTTCAAAATAAGGGCCAATCAATGCACGCCAATCTTTGAAAAGCTCTGATTCCCGAAAACCAATAGTATGATCTTCCAAAGTTTCCCACGATATTAAAAGTATAAATCGATTTTCCTTTTCAATACATTTTTTTACCTCAATATTCAAAAATCCTTTAGACTGACTAATAACTTTTTTAGCCTTTTCAATAGCCATTTCGAAGCCTTTGCTATCATTCACATCAATTGTTGCTAATTCTAGAATCATATTTTGCAAAATAATTAATTATTAATAATGGCTACTGCTCTTGTCCAACCCGCACTTGCTTTTTCTATTTTGGCAGGAAAACAAGCCACCTTAAAACCAAACGGGGGCAATTGGTCCAAATTTGCCAACTTTTCAATCTGACAGTATTCTTTTTCAATCCCCACATAATGGGCTTGCCAAATAACGCCCTGTCTTGGATTTGCCTTATAATCAGCCGCTTGTATATGAAGAGGAATATCCCAACCCCAACCGTCAGTACCCATTACTTTGATGCCCTGATCAATAAGCCAATGAGTAGCTTTTGCGGAGGCTCCCACATGGATTTTCACAAAATCATCATTGTGAATACGTTTGTCTGCATCGCAACGAATCAATACAATGTCGAAAGGTTTTAGCTGATAGCCGATTGCCGATAGTTTTTCTTGCAAGTCCTCAGGTTCAAACATATAGGCATCAGGTTTGTCAGTAAAATCCAACACTACTCCATCATTGAAAAACCATTCTAAGGGCATTTCGTCAATGGTACGAGAGGGTTTCCCTTCGCAAGTTGGATAATAATGGTAAGGTGCATCCACGTGGGTTCCACAGTGGCTTGTCACCGTTAAAGTCTCACCAGCAGGGCCATTATCATTCACAAAACAATCCGTCATTCCACCAAAAAGCATGGCACCAATTTTTTTTGCCCCATTTTTATGATCCTCATAATCAATATGAGTAGCCATTGGCTCTTTTATTTTATCTGAGATTGTAACAGAAAGGTCTATTATTTTCATTTACGATTTTTTTATTTTTTTGTAGAGTAGAGACAAGGCATGCCTTGTCTCTACATTAATTATTTCAATAATCTCCCACCATCCACAGTGATAATATTTCCAGTTGAAAATGTCAGGGAACTAGCCACGGAATATACCGCATTGGCTACATCCGCACCCGTGGCAAAGCGGCCAAGTGGTGTATTATCCATTTGATTTTTCAAAAAATTGGGGTCGAAAGATTTTGTATATTCTCCCTCTACGAAGCCGGGCGAAACTGAAACTACCCTAATTTTAGGAGCTAGTGCTCGAGCCAAAGAACGAGTCATAGAGTCAACAGCTGCTTTGGAAGCACAATAAGCCACATTACTACCAATCCCGTAGATGCCAGCAATGGAAGATATATTTACCACAAGTGATGATTCATTGCTTTCATCATAAGCTTTTTCTAATAAATCTTTCGTTGCTCTTACCATTGCAAAACTTCCTCGGAAATTTGTTTGCATGATTTTATCAATCCATTCGTCTGTTAAACCCTCTAAATCATGGTGAGGAACAGGTGTAGTAATTCCTGCATTATTCACCAGCACATCCAATTTGCCATATTTTTCTGTAATAAACACTTTTAAATCGGCAACTTTCTGTGAATCAGTTGTAGGTGCGTGGAAAATACTATGATTACTTGTTGATAATTGGTTTAATTCCGACAATAACTTCTGAGCCTTTACAGGATTCGAGTTATAGGTAGCGATAACATTATAACCATTCTCTGCAAATTGCTTACAAATCGCAGATCCAATTTCGCCTGCTCCACCCGTTACGAGAACTATTTTCATAATATTGGTTGGTTACTGGTGTATTAGTTACCGGTTATTAGGCCATTGGAAATTATAAATCAACCAATAACAAGTTTACAATTATCTATTTACTGTACTTACGTACTCTCAAATCTGCCTGTTCTTTATGTCCTGCAAAGTTTTCAATTTCACATAATCTTGAACAATATTCCCCAATTAGAACTGATGCTTCTTCCGTTTTGATTTCCTGATAGGTACATGTTTTCAAAAATTTACCCACCCAAAGACCTCCCGTATATCTTGCTGCCTCTTTGGTTGGCAAAGTATGGTTTGTGCCAATCACTTTATCGCCATAAGCCACATTGGTTTTGTCACCCAAAAACAAGCCCCCAAAATTTGTCATTTTTTCAAGGAAAAGGCGAGGGTTTTCAGTCATTACCTGCACATGTTCACTGGCAATTCTATCCGCTTCTGAAATTAATTCATCTACAGTATCTACCAAAATTACCTGTCCATAATCTCGCCAAGAAACAGATGCTACATCAGCAGTTGGCAAAACTTTCAATTGACGCTCAATTTCCTCTTCAATACCATAAGCAATTGTTTTACTGGTGGTCAGAAGCACTGCGGGAGTTGTTGGGCCATGCTCTGCCTGCCCTAAAAGGTCGGTGGCACAGGTTTCCACATCAGTAGTGTCATCTGCTATCACCAATGTTTCTGTTGGTCCTGCAAATAAATCAATTCCTACCTTTCCATATAATTGCCTTTTGGCTTCTGCTACATAAGCATTTCCAGGGCCTACTATCATATCGACAGACTGCACAGTTTCAGTGCCAATCGCCATCATTGCGATTGCCTGAACACCGCCCAAGAGATAGATTTCGTCTGCTCCTGCCATGTACATAGCAGCTATAGTTGCTGCTGGAATTTGTCCATTAATAGGTGGCGTACAAGCGATTACACGCTTTACACCTGCCACTTTTGCGGTAAGTACACTCATATGAGCAGATGCCACCATCGGGTAGCGGCCACCCGGAATATAACAACCAACTGAGTTTACTGGAATATTTTTATGGCCTAAAAATACCCCTGGGAGTGTTTCAACTTCTACATCTTTGATGGATTCACGCTGAATTTGAGCAAAGTTTCTGATTTGCGTTTGTGCAAAAATGATGTCGTCAATAACCTGCTGAGGTAAGCCAGCAATGATTTCTTTTATTTCAGACTCTGAAAGCCTGAAACTGGCTGGCGACCATTTATCCAGCTTTGCCGAAAATTCACGCACTGCTGCATCACCAACTTGCGAAACTTTTTCAATCATTTCTTCCACTAATGCTCTTACTTTCAAATCTGCCTCTTTACTTTCGGCATAAGTAATGCCTTTTTTTATTTGTGTAACCATTTTTTGTAATTCGTTATTGGTTATTGGTAACTGGTAAAGAGTTGCCCCAATAACCAGTAACCAATAGCCAGTTGCTAACTTTTTATTTTCTCTTCAATCCAATCATACATATTAAATGATTTTGTAAAATCATCCACTGAGCAATGTGCGGAGCCACTTTCATCTTTGGGTACAATCTCCATAACATGCTCACAAGTGAGTACTTCATTTACTTTATAAGCATTTTCTACAAAATTTTGACGGTCATCTTCCCCATGTAAAATATAAGTTGGGCAAGATATCTTATCAGCTACATTTTCCAATGTAAAGTTTTTGAGTTTTTCACGAGCTTCGGTCATGTTTTCTGCTCCTACTATATGTTGCACAATTTCAGCCAGAGGATGGTTATCGGGGCGGTTTTTCCAAATATCATAATAAGACCAAACTGCACCGAAAATCATACAAACTTTGAAGCGTGGCTCAAAAGCAGCGCAACGAGCTGCCATATAGCCACCCATAGAAACTGCTCCGATACCTACACGAGTGGTATCCACTTGCTCAGCCAGATTGGCAATAACATAATCAAGTACCACTGTTCCTGCTACATCAAAATCATAGCGAGTATGAATATGATTCAATCTGAGTGCCGCACCTTGCCCTGGCCCATCAACTGCCATCATAGCTATTCCACGCTCATTCAAATGTTGAGCTATCCCAAAATAGAGTTCCTCTGCCAGGCTATCTAAACCGCCGAACATTACCATTACTGGTGGATTTTTAACCCCGCTTGGAGTGAATAAATAAGCTGGTAATGACGACCCTTCAAATGGTATTTCGATTTCGAGAGGTTTTTCATCGAAAAGATTAATTGCTTTGATGAATGCCTCTCGGCATTTTAAGTAATAGGGGATCTTGCGCTCATCATGCAAATTCATAAAGAACTCGCTGGTACGCAGATAGTTAAAAGCTCTTAGATAAGTTCTTCGGGCAGATACTTTGTGTCCATCTTGGGCATATTTTTCAGCTTTTTCATAGACTTTATCTCCCATTTTTACCCAAGCTTTGTTGAAACTTTCTCTGTTGGAAGGATCAATCTCACTGGCTACTTCTAATATTTCTGCAAATTCACCTCCACCATAATGTGCCTGCGTCAGCGCACGGTTCACTTGGTAAGAAGGCATATACTGATTGGGAAAATAATGCCACATATTTTTAACGATGAGTTTTGAGTGATGAGTTATGAGTGAGTAAAACTCTTGGTTTTAGACAAAACCCATAACTCGCTGATAATCATTAATTTATATATTTAATTTGTGATGAAAGGCAGTTTTTTGAGCTAAACTCATAACTTATCGCTCATCACTTATAACTATTTTATATGTCTACGGGTTTTACAACACCGTCGGTCAAGCCGAGTTTTTTGCCTTTTGACATTTCAGCAAAAGGATTGGCAGAACCCCAAGCATCATTTGGATTGTCTTTCAGATAGTGTACATCCAGATGATCGGGAGCAAAAACTAATCTTGCACATGCATAGTACTCAAATAGTACCCCACTGCCCGGATCGATGATATAAATGAAAAATCCTTCGTCGGCCTTGTGGCGAGTTGGAGAACCCATTACACTTTTGTAGCCCTTCTCGATGAAATAATCAAGAGCTAAAAGTACCTCTTCACGGCTATCAACATTCCAGCAGATATGGTTTAAAACGCCTTCGTTTTCACCAATATTTGGATCGGTAAATACAGCAATATCATGAGAAAGATTTCCGATAGTGTGTAGCCCACCAATTGGCGGAATATCATCTGTAATTCTTATTTCATCAGGGTTTTTAAGGCCCATGTTTTTCCAAAATTCTTTTTCATTGGCGTATTTCCCTTTTGCAACCATATATGTTACGTGGTCGAAACGGCGTGGATTCGCACCCTTCAAGCGGTTGCTTGAATACCGATCAGCATATACACTACCTCGTTCG
Source organism: Bacteroidota bacterium (assembly GCA_040385875.1). Lineage (GTDB taxonomy): Bacteria > Bacteroidota > Bacteroidia > Cytophagales > Spirosomataceae > JANMZR01. The sequence continues at coordinate 9,682 of JAZKGO010000109.1, read as the reverse complement.
CCTTGTTCACGCAACCAAACCACCTCCCAAAATACTTCATGAGTATGTCCGTCTGGTGATTGAAAGCGGTAAGCTTTTCCATGACCTAAATCGCCTTCTACCCAGCCACGACCTGCACCAATATCCTCTAAATACGCCACACATTCATCTAATGCTTCGGGGCTATCTGCACGCCATCCAATATGGCCAAGTCCTGATTTTTCACTTTGTGTTAGCTTTAGTGTATGATGAAAATAATCTCCCCAAGCTCGGAGGTAAACTATGTTGTCTTCACGACCAGTTTCGTCCATGCCTACTACATCTCTAAAAAATTCTACAGATTTATTTAGGTCAGTGGTTAACACCTCTACGTGTGCCATTTGAGAAAGAAAATGAGGATTCTTAGCCATTTTTGAATTTGAATTATTCTTTTAATTAATGATACAAAATTAATTTCATACTTTCAGATATTCTTTGCAATTCACGGCAAAAAATAGGCAAAATCACGACTTTTTTGAAAAGCTATTTTTTTGAATAAAATAGAAGTACAATCAACACGATATTTGAGTCTCAATTTTTCTATCTATTGGAAATCAGCCATTTGTCTAAAATCCTTAGGAGCCAATTTTGTTTTATTTTTGAAAAATCGACTAAAATCGCTTGGATTCGTTTCCGAAAATTTAAATGCGATTTCGCTAATGGAAAGGTTTGTTTGCTTTAACAATACTTTCGCTTCCAATATAATCATGTCCGCCAGCAGCTCCTGCGAGGTTTTTCCCATGGTGCTTTTTACACATTTATTGAGATAATCAGGGGTTACAGCCAGCATAGAGGCATATTCCGCTACTTTGTTCGTTTTATAAATATTGATTGAAAGTAAATTATTGAATTTTTCCGTAATTCTTTGTGCTGAATTTTTAGAGTTTTCTCTATTCGGCACTTCTACCAAATTGAGCTCAGTAAACAAGGCAAGAAGATAAGCTGAAACTAAATTGGCATTGAGCGGCTTATTAGATTGGTACTCATTCTCTAGCCTTTCCATTATATGTAAAATGGGCAAAAGCATCGCCTCTGATATTTCAACCGTGGGTTTAGATAAAAAATGCAAAAAGGGGAATTTTTCAAAAAAAGATTTCTGCATGAAAAGATTATTGAAAATATCTGAATCAAAATGGCAATAATACCCTCTAGCATTATCACTGAGGTATTCGTGAGTAGAAATCTGGAAGGCAGGCAAAAAAAAGAAAGTGTTTTTCGAAAAATTATATTGGTGAAGGCCTTTGCTTCTAATAGAGTTACCCTCCGTCAAAAAAATGAAATCATAAACCGTTTTACGATGTGGCAAAATCGGGAATTTAATTTTTGTGATGATTTCCTCTAATCTATTAATATGGAAAAGATGATGGAAATTTGAAAAATTCATCAACCATTCTGTCTCGCCAAAATGATACTTATCTAATTCATTGGGGGTTAAAGGTGAGATTTTTTCAATAGGTTGATTAATCTTCATCATACATAAGGCAGAAAAAATTCAAATTGCAATTCAAAGATAGAGGTTTTCTTGATTACACATTTCTTTCACCCATAAAAGCCATTCTGCTTTTAGATTAAAAACTAATACAAATCTTACTAATAGAAAGGATATTGAACTCAGAAAATAGATAAAACTATTCTGTAAATAACTGGATTTTACATTGGATGTAAGGCAATAAAAATTTAAGAATCAGAATGGTTTAGGATTTTTAGTATCATATCAAACTACTCACAATTTTTTCTTGACTAATACCTTCTGCCTCAGCTTTGAAGTTTCGCACTATTCTATGACGCAAAACAGCCAGCGCAACGGCTTTAACGTCCTCAATATCAGGGGAGTACTTGCCATTAATTAATGCATTACATTTCGCTCCCAAAATAAGGTTTTGAGAAGCTCTTGGGCCTGCGCCCCATTCTAAATATTTATTGGCCAGTTCAGAAGCCATTCCTGTGTTCGGCCGTGTTGAATGCACTAATTTTACTGCATATTCCACCACGTTATCAGCTACAGGCACTTTGCGGATAAGTTGCTGAAATTCAATGATTTCATCGGCAGAAACTTGTTTTTCAACTATATTTTTTTTGTTGGAGGTGGTGGCTTTTACAATTTCAAGCTCAGCTAAATAACTTGGATAATCAAGTGTAACCATAAACATGAAACGGTCAAGCTGAGCTTCAGGGAGTGGATAGGTACCTTCCTGCTCTATCGGATTTTGAGTTGCCAATACAAAAAACGGCTTTTCTATTGGAAACTTTTTGCCACCCACTGTAACCGCATATTCTTGCATGGCTTCTAACAATGCCGACTGGGTTTTTGGGGGTGTTCTGTTAATTTCGTCAGCCAAAACAATATTGGCAAATAACGGCCCCTTGATGAATTTAAAATTACGATCCTGATCGAGCGTTTCTGAACCTGTAATATCGGATGGCATCAAGTCAGGAGTGAATTGTATTCGATTGAATGAGAGATCCATCGCATCAGCTAATGTATGAATCAAGAGTGTTTTGGCCAAACCTGGCACACCCACCAAAAGGCAGTGACCTTGACAAAAAATAGCAGTTAGCAGTAACCTAACCGTATCATCCTGACCAATAATAACTTTGGTGATTTCTTTAAATAAATTGTTGTAACTAATTTTTAGGGCTTCAACTGCCTCCACGTCAGAATTGTAACGGCTCAAAATAGTTTAAATTAAGTGTGTAAAAATTAAAAATAAATCTAATGGAAATCTTAAACTCAAAAATAATAATTAAAGCCGAAACTCCTGTCTTACTGCATGATAATATATTTGCAAAAAAAGGACAGAACCGCAATAGAACTCATTTAAAAAAAATCTACTGCGATTTCGAGCCGAATATGTTACATTCCTTGAATTCTGGAGTAACATTGATAAATACATCCTTTACTGCCTCTTCAAGCCACTTATCTGTCAATTTCGCCTTTTTTCGGGATATGGCATAAGCGCTTAATTTCTGAAAATCATCTTTCATATTGGCGAAATGTGGATCGTGTTTCTTTTTATAATACAATATCCTTACGGCATTTTTACCATCATCAGTTCTAAATTGGATAGGAGGGGATATTTTACCCACCGTCATACTATCCACTGTAAAATATAAACTAGGGTCCATTGACGAATCAAGTGGCAACTTAAACGATCTAGACTCAGGATCTGAAATCATACCTCCCGAATCAGCAGTTGTCTTGTCTTCGGAATGCAGTTTGGCTGCTTTTTCAAATTTTATACTATCGGCCAAGATTAAAGTTCTAATACTATCCAAAAATTGAGTAGGTCCTTTCATATCTAATTTTGCATAGTCGGGGCGCAATAGAATATGCTTAGAATTATATTCTTGCCCACGGATTTCTAACAATTGTATAAGGTGAAATCCAAACTCAGACTCAATGATTTCTGATAATTGATTAGGTTTCAATTTTAAGGCGGCAGCTTCAAATTCAGCAACCATCATACCTCTTTTGGCAAAGCCGAGATTACCGCCATTTTTTCCAGATCCAAGATCTTCAGAAAATTCAATGGCTAATTTTCCAAAATCCTCGCCCGCTTCGATTCTCTTTTTGATATCAATTAAGTTTTGACGAATCACCGATTTCTCTTCTTTTGTTGCTTTGGCAATCCGAACAATTTGACCAATTTCTACCTCTGATGGCATATAGGGTATACTATCCTTTGGAATTTCATTGAAAAATCGTTGCACTTCACTTGGGGTAATTTTTACATTTTCGGTAATTTTACTTTGCATTTTCCTGCCAACCATCTGCTCCTTAATTTGAAGCTTCAGCTCGTTTTTTAACGTTTCAACACTTTTGCCATAAGCTTCCACTAAGTTTTTTTCAGAGCCAAATCTTTGAATAAACATATCCATTCTACCAGAAAGCTCTAGGTCCACCATTTTGTCTTCTACATATACCGAATCAATTTCTGATTTGGCTAATAGCAACTTTGAGGTAATCATTTGTTGCAAAACCTGACAACTAGAAGGCTTTTCCTTTTCCTCTTGATATTGAGCCATAGCTCCCTCCAAATCAGAATTTAAGATGTAATGATTATCTACTTTAGCGATTATTTTGTCAATAACCACAGGTTTTATTTGAGAATAAATACTGGTTATGCTTGTCAAAAAGACAAAGGTCAGTACAGCAATTTTTTTAGTTAAAATATTCATTATTAATTAGTTATACTTTTTATTTTACTACCTTCTTGAGTTGATCTTCATTCACAATTACAGGGAACGCCTCTTTTAACTTTTCAATCATTTCATTTTCTTTTGCAATAAGCATGGCTTTCACTACTTTGCCTTTTGCTTCAGAAAAAGTCATCGTCCTAGCGGGTTCAATGTTGGTAATATTAGCAAAAATGAATCTGCCTCCTTTTTCAATTTCTTGCTCGCCAGCCTCCCATCTCAACAAATCTACAGTTTTGTTTTCACCTTTTTTATAACTTCCTTCAAATACTTTCAAGCTTTCTGGCTTTAATGCATTGTAAATCTTCACAACATCTTGTTTGTTATTTGAAAATATTTTAAAACTTACTCTTCTGTTTTTTTCCCTTTCCGTTTTGGATAATGGCTGAAACTTTCCATTGTCTTTTTCCACGATCTTTTCCATGGGAATGCCAAAATTATTCATAAACTTGACTACGTTTGCAGCTCTTTCACTTGATACAGACTCAGCTTCCTCTGGATCAATATTGCCTGAAATTTCAATTATAAAATCATGGTTTTTTAGTGCCATTAAAGCCAAATCGGTCAAATGTCTTTTATGATCTTCATTTATCTCAGCCAAATTCTTCTCAAACAATAAATCATTCCATTTAAGACTAATTGGATAAGGACTTTTCAAAAAAATCTCCCTTGCCTTTTTTAGATTGGCAATACTACTTGCATCATAAATTTGAGCAGTCATTCGATCAGCGATCATATACTGCATTTTATTGGCTCCAAAATAGTTCTTTTGAGCTGTGGTATCTTGCACAATATTGTTGATCAACTGATCTGACTCAATATTTTGCATCAATATCCCTTCCCTATACTCTTCCATTAGCTGCCTGAATTCTTGGTTTTTATCACTTAAAACCTCCTCTTCGTACCTAATGTTTTCATCCATTTCAAATTCACTATACCATCCTTCTACCATAATTTTATGATAGTATTTTTTAGTATTTTCAAATTTCAAGTTTGCAAAATCAATGAATTTTTTAGCTGGGATTTCCGATTGCCCGATAGAAAAAATCGGCTTTGTCAGAACATCATTTTTAACGTTTTTCAAACTCTTTTTTTCTGACAAAAGGCTATCAATCAAGCTAATACAATCATCAATTACCGATTGATACTGTTTAAATGAATTCTCTTTTTTGATTCTTTGCAATAATGCATTTTTGGCAATCTCTGAGCGAGAGTCAGCCGCAACTTTATTTTGCAAATAGTTAAACATCTCATTAAATGGTTTTAGCTCTTCCCTTTCAATTAACCGCACGATATGCCAGCCTTTTGAGGTTCGAATCGGAGCAGCATAAGCTCCATTTTTCTTAATTGAAAAAAGTGCATCTTCAAATGGTTTTTCCAATTCGTCGGTTCCAAATAATCTTTTAAAAATACCCCCCTTAGAATTTGTGGTAATATCTTCAGAAGAAATCTGGGCTAACTTCTCAAAGTTTTCTCCTCCCTGTAGTTGCTTATATATATCGTCAATTTTTTTCTTGGCATTTGCTTGATCCGACTCGGATGAATTGGCACCTACTGCTACAAAAATATGGGCGGCTTTCCACCTTTGATACTCTCTTTTGGCGATTACTTTTACAATATGGTAGCCAAAAGCTGTTCTGAAAGGCATAGATATTTTTCCAACAGGGGTCTTATAACAGGCTGATTCAAAAGGGTATAGCGTTTGAAAAGCGGTAATATATCCTAAATTACCTTCGTCCTTTTTCACGCTTCCGTCAGTGGAGTATTTGAGCGCCATTTCATTAAATTTTTCTCCATTGACAATTTGGCTTCTTATCTCGTTCAATTTATTATAGACAATTAAAGTATCATCTGGCGAAGCGTAAGGATCCAATGCCAAAATGATATGCGACACATTTACCTCGGTTTCTAAACGCTCAAAAGCCTCTTTTATCAATGCATCGGTTACAGTCTTTTCTACCATAAAAGCATCTGTTAATTCCTTTTTGATAGTCGCTATTTCTTCCCTGAAAGCCATTGTAGTGTCTAGCCCATCCTTCTCAGCTTTGGCAACTTTCAATTGCACTTTGATAAAATTGTCTAGAAATTGTTTGGGAGTTTTTTCAGGAAGAGAATCGGTTTGGATGCTTCGCTTATAGAGTTGTGTGAAATCTTTTAAAGTAAAAGATTTTTTTCCTATGCTCACTACCAGCGGTTCTTGTTGCACCACTTCGGCAACGGTTGGCATCTCATCTAACTGTTTTTTAGTGATTTGCCCAAAAATGGTGAATGAAAAAAGTATAAATATAAATATCTTATAAATCATTTTTAAAAATTTATTGATTTGCCACAACTTTTCACAATCGCCTCACAATCAATGGATTACTTCCCAAAATTAATTAAATGGTATTTGAATTAAGATTCAAAATTCCTATTGAGATTCAACTATTAATCTCTCGTTCGGATAAAACTAAATATATGCAAAATTATTGCAATTAATCCGTAAAGGCCTTTTTTTTAACTAAAAGTTTGTAAAATGGCTGTTAAAAAGTGTTAATTAAATGCTGACAAATTAAACGGCAGGTTCCTGCTGACTCAAACAATGAAAACTCCCCTGCCCCCAAATGATAGCCGATGAGTCGAGTCCGATAACGGGTCTATCTTTAATCGCCGCCGACAATATATCAATAGCTAATTGGTCGTTTTCTGACTGAAACGTTGGAACGATTACTCCCGCATTACAAATCAAAAAATTGCCATAAGAGGCAGGTGCTCTAAAATCATCAATAATTACGGGCGTAGGCATTGGCAATTCAATCACATTCAATTGCTTACCGTTCAAAAGTCTCATTTCTTTGAGCAGGTTAAGATTATTCTGCAAGACTTCATAATTTTCATCATTCTTATTATGTTCCACCATCGTTACCACGGTATCTTCGCTGATAAATCGAGTGATGTCATCAATATGGCCATCTGTATCGTCTCCCACAATACCTTCATCTAGCCAAAGAATTTGCTCAGCTCCATAATATTCACACAAATAATATTCAATCTCAGATTGGCCTAAATGCGAATTTCTGTTTTTATTTAAAAGGCAACTTTTACTGGTCAATATTGTACCCGCTCCGTTGAATTCAACAGAACCACCTTCCATTACAATACCCGGACTTACGAAAGGCAAATTTCTGTATTGGGCAATTTTTTTTGGTAGTTGGTTATCCTCCTCAAAAGGGGGATATTTGCCGCCCCATGCGTTGTACTCCCAGTCCACAATCATGCGCTCTTTAGTGGATTGATTGATTAAAAAAGCTGGGCCATGATCTCGGCACCATGCGTCGTTGGTGGGATTAATTAGTATTTCAATCTGCTCTAAAGAGATATCACTTTTTACCAATAAGCCATTAATAAACAGCTGTAAATCAGCACTATTGACATTCAAACAAACCTTTTCTTTTTTTGAAACCGTTTTGATTAATTGCAAATAATTGGCATACATTTTCTCTCTTTTATCACCTTGCCACGATGCTTCATTATGCGGAAAAGTAAACCAGGTGGCATAATGAGCGTGCCATTCTGGAGGAAAAAAGAAGCCTTTTGATTTGGGGGTATTTATACTATCTGCTATCAAGCCTGTTTATGAATTTGGACTACAAAGGTAACCTTTTTTGAGTTAAATTGATTGGTCCTGTTCTTCAAATCGTCAATTTGATTAGTTTTGTGTTACGGAAAATGAAAACCTAAATGGCTAAAATTTCAAATAATTATGACAAGTCAAGAATTCAAAAAAACACTATTAGATGACTTCCCACCAAAAAATATTGCTGATTTATTGGAGGCTTTATGGTATGATGCCAAAGGCAACTGGGAAAAAGCACATGAAATAGCCCAAAAAGACGAAGGCAACTATATATATGACAGAATTCACGCCTATCTGCACAGAAAGGAAGGCGATATTTTCAATGCCAAATATTGGTATCGAAGAATAAATGCTGATTTCCCGACAGAAAGTTTGGAAAAAGAATGGGAAGGATTGGTTGATGAGTATTTAGCATAAAAAGATAATATATCAATTTAAATTTAGCCCAAAAGCGAGGCCATACCAAGGTTTTGTGTTATAAATCCAATAGTTTTGATTTTTGTCAAGCAAATGATCCGCTCCTATTGAAAGGCCTAATGTAAAATTATTTATTGCAAATATGCCCGCCAATCCCTTAGTCAAAACAAGTCCGTCATATTCAGTTGTCAAGTAATTGTTGGATGTGGTTGGTGTGATGGCAGTATTTCCAAACCCAACAAAACCACCAAACGAAAAGCCGAAGTGGTTAATATTTCTTTTAGATTTTCCCAAAGGATTTTTAATATAATTTACATTGTATTTATCAGTTCTGTAACCAAGATAAACTGCTCCATTCAAATTTGCATTTAATTGATTGGGGACATCCTTCTGACTGGGCCTATATTTAAGTGGCATTGTCAAAAAATCAAAATCGACTGAGTGTTTACTAAAAATGCCTGTTTTGGGTAATTCATTTTTCAAATCACTTTTATAAAACTGAATTACTTTTGATGTATCAACCAATATAAGTCCGTTTTCAGCTTTAGTCGAGTGGATTTGAAACTGATCTTCTTCAACATTCAAATATACTTTTATCGTCTTCCTATCCATTTTTTGAATATAAAATCCGTCAGTAAATTCAGTTTTAGGTATTTTTTGGAGAATACTGCAACTGCAAAAAAATATCGATACGGCAAATAGGTATAAATTTTTTATCATATTTCTTCAAGCATGTAATTATTTAACTTAACTCATCAAGTGTTTTAAAACCCTTGAAGAGTAATAAAATCACAATGGGCTTAATACCATTTTCCCTGTCTGATTTTTTACAATTTCTGTCTTATTCATGAGCTCTACTCTTGATCCACCTTCCGCAAACATTTGAGCCTGATCTTTATAATGTGGACTCATCACATTACCTGATTGGCCAGTTGGCAATACCGATTGGCTATGGGTGGGATCAGCAAAATCAATTATTCTTCTCAATGCTGGGCCATATGCAACATTGTTTTTACCTGATGAATCGATTGCAAAATCTTGATTATTGATGGTCTCACGACCTCCCACAATCGGTAAAGGGCCTACATTGAAATACTTCCCAACTAGTGGCAAAATACCTAGAGGGTGTTTGTGAGTGAGTGTATGCACTTTAGTCCAAGCCCAATCGTCCCAATTTTTACCTAAAGTATTTTCCAAATCAGTCATAGCATCATTCATTGATTTTGTTAAAATTTCAGATCGAGTTTCTTTGCTTTTTGTTGTGATGCTGTCCCACCAAGGTGATTGATCATTCTTCAATAATTCATTCATATTTCTTTTGAAACTGTTATTCAACTCAAAAGCCTTAAACACCTCTGGCCCGAGCTCGTCAGAAATTGTATTTTTAGTAAAATGATAAATAAAGCGGTAGAAAATAGTTGGTTCAATGTCCGA